>NZ_JADBSZ010000065.1:0-13884 GCF_020246425.1 Microcystis sp. M079S1 | reverse complement strand
CAATCCCTCGGTTGTTCCAAGCTTCATGGTCATCGGGTTTAATTTCTAAAGCTTGATCGTAAGAGGCGATCGCTTCTTCAAATCTGCCTAAATTACCTAACGCAACCCCTCGGTTGTTCCAAGCTTCATGGTAATCGGGTTTAATTTCTAAAGCTCGATCATAGGATGCGATCGCTTCTTGGTATTGTTCAAGATAATAAAAAGTAGTACCTTGATAAAACCAACCGTCTTCCCATTGAGGTAGCAAACTAACTAGACGGTTGAACCCTTTTAAGGCATCTTGATAGCGCTTTAATTCATATAGTTTAAGAGTAAATCCTGCTAGAGAGGGCAACATTTTCTCTGGTTTTTGTTTAAATAACTGCCAAATTAACTGTTTTAGAGGACGCAGATAGTCATTTAATTCTACCTGCTTTCCCTTGGCTTCAATTTGTCCGTCGCGAGGTTCTAAAATGTTTTCTCTGGCAATTAAATCAGCCAAACTTTGCTTGATTTTCCAGCGATACCAGAGTTGTTGCCACATATTTCCCTTGGCGATAAATCTGGCAGTGGGTTCAACAATAAACGGTTCTAAGGAAACATTACACTGGCGCAACAAATCCACCGCAGCATAGATATATTTCGCCAGAGTATCCCTTTTAATTGCATCCTGATAACGTTTTTGCCAGTTGCCTCGTAGAGTAGCTTGATAGTTGGCACGATTGAGGGGTAATTGTCGGTTGTCGAGGCGCACTAAATTTTCTACCACATTGCGAAAGGTAGAATCATTACAGGCAGCAATGCTGCTGTAGTCAGTTTCGGCTTTAATGTTGGTTTGCGGGATAGTATCCTGCAATAATTCGACAATTGCACCGTCTTCCGGTGATGGCAATTCTACCAAGTGAAAACGGTTCCACAGTTTTGGGTATTTGTCCCACTGTAACTTATCCCATTCACTCGGTTGTCCCGGTGATTCGGGTTCTTTTTCATCTCTCGCAGTGGCAATCACCCGCACTTCCTCGGGACGAGTACAATAGGTTTCATAAGCTTTTAGAGTTTTTAATAGTCGTTCTTGTAAGGGAATATTAATCGCCGCAAGAGGACTATCTTTTGCTTGGGGATTTTGTTCTACTTCCAAACTGCGGCGCATATATGAGTTAAGATCGTCGAGGAAAAATAGTAATTTTTTATCTGTTCCGATCGCCTCTAATTGGTTATTTTCAGGTCGCTCTAACCATTCTCCTAATTTTAATACTAATACCGTCCAGCCTTCATGATTCAAGTGTTGCGCCACTTCAGCAGCTTCTCTAGTTTTGCCGATTCCTGTGGGTCCGAGAATAATTAACCAGCGATTTTCCTCCAGATTTTGCAGAAGTTCGTTAGTAAAGTTTCGGTCAGCCATTCGGTGTTGGTAAATAATATTATGATCCGCTAAAGGAGATTTATCCTTTTCATCCCTTTTGTAGATAATCGGGATTACATTGCTATTGGGGGCAATTTTCGTAAAGGGTAAGGACGGTTCAATGATTCGGACTTTTCGTTTTTGCTCTCGATACCACCAAATGAAACCGATTATTGCCAGAACAACAGTCACTAATGCACCGGAGAGGAGATTGTCAATCCAGTTTTTATTAGTTTGATAGAATTGTATTATAGAATTCCACATAAGCCTATTTTAGATTTGAGATTTTCGATTTGAGATTGCGGAATGTGTGTCTAAAGATTTGTAGAAAATTAATTCGACTTCTTTTCACCGGTGAGAATATTCTTCCTCCTCGCTACGATCAGGCAAATTTTAGCTGCTGGTAAGTCCCTATTACCAACATATTGCCACAGGCAAGAATCGATATCTACAGGGTAAGCACATCTTAACAATCCTTGACAAAAGCTGCTGTCGGGTTGGGGTTCGTTCCTTGCTAACAGTATTGGTGTTACTGAATTAAGGTATGAATGCCAACTTTGCACCGCATCGAAAAGTTAGTTTGTATCTAGGTTTTAAAAATCCCACAAAAGAAGATTTATACCAAATCCGCTTTTAATATTACGACTAAGTAGCTGGTTATAATTAAATTAAAAATCGATTTTAGGTTCGATCCCCCCTGCCCCCCTTGATAAGGGGGATGTCGATCCCCCCTTAGTCCCCCCTTAATCCCCCCTTGATAAGGGGGGCATCTGATAATTTTTAACGCCTACCTACTTAACTCTCGATCGAACTTCAAAAACCCAGTTATGGATTTTTTCCCCCTACTCCCCACTCCCGATTAAAATTGAATTGCACTCATATCTAGGGATAAAAAGCGATCGAGTCCTAAATACATCCAATAAATAGAGTTTGGGGATTCCTGAATAGTTTTTTGAAATCCCAAGGCGGCGGCTAATTTCTCATAATCGGGATGAATAATCAAAGTATGTAAATCGCAGAGATTAGGAAAATCTAAGGTCATTCTCTGGAGAGTTTTTTGGGCATCTTGCAGGAAGATTAAACGATATTTTTCTAAATAATTAGCATCGATCATCCAACTGCGAATAAATACCGAAAGACAATTTTCATCTCCCACGGATGCCATTTTAAAAGGATCCTGTTCGTTGATCGCACTTAGATGTAAACTCTTGTTAGGAGAGGTAAAAAAATTCGCTTCCGACTCGTTTGCGGTGGGATAGAGGAGATAAAAACCGACGGGATTAAGATTATCTACCCGACGCAAAACTCGCATACCTGTGGTGTAATCTTTTGCCCAACCCCGCAACAGACGAGAAATGCGATGGGGAATTGCTTCAGCATTGCGATTCATCCAGTTATAATTGCGTGTCAGCAAGTTAGCCACAGGAATCGCATCACAACGGGGATTAAATTGATCTAATTGCAATTCCACAGATGATTCCGAGCTATCAGGCTCTAAAATCCCCTTAATTGGCTTGATTTTAATTCTGGTTGTGTTGCCGTCAAAAATTTTTTCAATTAAACCAAGGGCTGCTAATTTATCTAACATCATACCCGCCGAGCGATCGCTGCCCTGATCCTGATCCTGATAAAATAAATCCGATGCTTGCCGATGGGTACATATAATGGCAGTGGTGGGAAAAATTAACTGGGATAAAGGGGGTTTTGCCTGTCCTTCCTTGGCGATCGCATAAATCCAGAGACGCAGAAAACAAGTGGCACGCACCCGGGTTAATCCCACTCTCCCCACCAAGCGCTCGATCATTTGTTCTTGTTTTTCCCAAGAATACCAAATTTTCAGGTGTTTGCTCTCCATCTTTTCGGTCCTAGATTCTGACAACGATTATACTTGATACTTCACCCCACTTCACCCCACTTCACCCCAGTTCTCAACCCTCCCCCTACTAGATAGCGCTCATTGTTGTTGCACCTCTAGAAGAGACAGAATGGGTGTAGAAACATTTAGGAGACGATTATGAACGATAAAAAATACGGTACTGCTCCCAGTCATACTCAAGCGTGGATTTTTCAAACTTGGTTATCTTTTATTGTCTCTATTTCTGCCACTTCTTTAGGAGTTATTTATCTGCCGGTAGATGCGTGGATTAAAGGTTATTTAGGCATGGGTTTACTATTTACCGTCGGTTCGACCATTAATTTATCAAAAACTGTCCGTGATGTCGAAGAATCTAAACGCTTAATTAATCGCATTGACGAAGCAAAGTTAGAACGGATATTGAGTCAGTACGATCCCTATAAGGAGTAGTTTTTCCCAGTTATTGGTTATCAGTTTTTTCGATTATTCTCACTCTTTTTTCTGACTTAGGAGAGTTTATATGCTATTCACAACTAATCTAATCGGTGTCACCAAAGGAATAATTTCTCTTTTACAAAATCCCAGTAACATTCTGTCTGTATATGATATTGAAGATGGCTTAAAAGAGAGTTGGTTACAGCGATTATCTTTACAATATGTTAAAAGCGATCAAGCTACCGCCCAAATAATTGCCCAAAGATATCTAGCCGCTAGTCCCTGTTTAGAAACCCTGCTAAAACTCCCTGAAGATTCCCTAGGTTATCATTATGCTACTCACCTAATTAGTCTCAATTTCGATCCTAATTTTTATCGGTCTATTCAGGTCAATTCTGATACAGATTATCTGCTGCTTCGCCTACGGCAAACTCACGATATCTGGCATATAGTAACGGGTTTTGGTGTCGATGGCATGGGAGAATTGCAACTGAAAGCTTTTGAATTAAGTCAAACTCGTCGCCCTCTAGCTATTGTCATACTTTTAGGGGGATTATTGGGAGCTTTATTTTCTTCTCCACTTTCCTTAGCCTCTCTCTGGGAAGAGATTGTCATCGCCTATAATTTGGGCAAAAATACTCGACCTTTTTTAGCGCAAAAATGGGAACTAGCTTGGGAGAAATCCCTGCTAGTTTGGCGGCAAGAATTGGCGATTGTCTCCTCTAAAAACTAAACTAAGAGACAATTACAGATAATTATCGGGCTGAAATTTTTTCAGCTTTTTTTTCGCAAAAGACTTGACAAACTCAAAAATTTTTGCTAACCTTTTACTATAATAGGAATCCGTGTCGCCCTGCGGAGTCTCTCTACCATCAGGATTTAAGGCTCAAGCGGACTGAAAATTTAATTGTCTCTCAATCTTTCTAATAGTGAGGAGCGGGATAAATTCGCCAGAGAAAGAATTAACTCGGTGCGTTCCGAGATGGGAAGTTGGGCAATCCGTTCCACCAGAGCGGATAATTCCGAATCTAGAGTTCCGAACCTTCCTTCCAGAAGACTGGCTATCATCGAGTAACGTTCTTCTAAGGTGCCTTCTTGTCTCCCTTCTTGTTTTCCCTCTTCCTTCCAATCTTTTCGCTGCTTTAGATAAGCTGGTGATAAGTTCATAATGACCTCCTGTTCCTCTGCACTTAAATTATCCCTCAACTCTAAATTCTTGCGCCAGTTGGCTAAGATTTCCAGTAAATTTTCTCGAAAAGGGTTAGGTTGGGGAAGTTCAACTAACTCTTCTACGGCTCGTTTCTGAGTTCCTCCTTTTCCTAAAACCCTCAACCATAAAGTGTCTTCATTCACCGGTAATTGATGGATGGCGACTATGGCTGTTTTGAGGAAGTCAGCTAAAAAGTAAACCCCTTTCAACCAATTACTCTCATCGCTGTCAGCCCTGAATCCTTGAATCATTCTAGCTGAAAAGGTGGGCGTGAGAATCCATAAAACTGGCAATTCTGCTGCAGTTAGAGCTTTGTTTGACCGTTTCGCCTTCCTTAAGAGGTCATTATGAACCGCATATAACTTTGATATACAACTGCGAATCTCTATTTCTGAGGGAGAGTTGCGGAAAGGTTCAAACAAGCAGGAAGTCGCCGCCATTTTTCCGAGTAACCCTAAAGGGAGTTTATTCCTTGATGGTGAACTGGCCGGTTCAAACCAGACATCAATTTCTTGAACCTCGCTTTTTACTTTCTTGCTCTTTCTAATCGTCCCTAGAGGTGCTAACAATTCCTCTAAATACTCCTTAGCAAATTGGTCGTGAATTTGGCGAGTCATTGCAATTGATAATCGAGCCGAAAAAGGACGGCAATCATCTTATTATATCGTCAATAATGAAGGGTTTAAATCGAACCTCAAGAATTAAGAGGTCTTTGACATCGCTTGAGAACAAAAAAGAAAGGTTGGGGAGAGTTTTTAAAATCCATAATTCCCAGCACGGTATTATCATCTACTTTCCGAAAAGAGTCATTAATCGGCAAATAATCATAAATCATCGTGGCGCTGACTTTGCCCCGATATTCCATCATTCGCAGTCTAGCCTGACTTGTCTCTGTTTTCAGCAAGGAGTTGGTCAGCATCAGTAAAGGTTTCAGAGAATTATTTTTGAGTATCGGCAGCTGCAAAATCCAGTTCATGGCCGTGGGATTGGGTGCCACCTTAAAAATTTTTCCCTGACCATCTAAAAATAACAGGGGGTGGACATTCTCAGTATCGACAAATTCTTTACCATACCAATTAGATGCTTCTAATAAACCATCCATTGGGTGATTTGTCTGAAGTCCAGAACCTTGCCAACGACCGAGCATAAAGTCTAAACTCACGGGGTCGAGAGCGTCAAACAATTGTAAAGCTATTTCTGTCGTCGTTTTACCAGCTTTAAGAATCGAGTGGCAGCTTTCTAATTCTAATGTTTCCATTGTTTCACTCTTGTTGTGTCCTGACAATGATATTATAGCTTCTCAGCCACAGGGTGGGGGATTGCCACTTGGTTAAGATTACCAAACATCCGACATATCTTCAGTCAATGGGTCATCGTATCGCCTTAAAGTTTCCAGCCATTCACTCATTTCTTCCTTGATGGTTTCTTTAAGTTCTCGCAAATCATCTTTATCTATTAGGCCTTTTTCCAGTAAGAAAGTGTAGAACTTTTTCAGACTACCTGCGTTAGCCTTGATGCTTGATTGACTGGCCCACAGGGCCTTTTTGATAAACCAATAACCCAAAAAGTCACTGACCATATCTACCCCGTCTTTGGCTTCTACGGCATCTTCATAGAGTAAATATTCGTTGATATAAAAATCTATATTTGAAACATGATTATTAATGGTTTTTTCGGACAGGCCTGATGATTCTAGCCAACTCTCAAAATCCGTTAGTAATTCATGATTGGCTTTTCTTATCTTTTGACAGTCAGCCTCGTATTTCTGGGAATCATCCATCTCAAATTTCTCTCCTCCAAATCGCTGCTCGATGGTCAATAGGGTAATGAATCAAGTGTTTTTTTCCAAGCGTCTAAAGCCGCCATTTCCTCCTCAGGGTCAACGTCGGCCAACCGCCTGAATCGCCTTTCTCTTTTCTGCTAAATAGCTCCAACGATGTTAGACTCAATTTGCTCAATGATGGCGGCCACATCTTCTTCAGTATCTCGAGGTTGGGTTAATTCCACATCCGTTGAGGAGAGGCACATTTGAGCCCAGTCTAAGTTTTCCACTTCACACTGGTCAATCACCGAACTGGGGATGTTTTTCAGGGTGATGCTATCCCACTCAATGCCGATGAGATTGCTCTGCCGCTCAATTGTCACAATTCTTCCTTGCCAACCACCGATGTCAGTCCCCAAATCTGGGTCGAGTACACCCTGTTTGACGATGACCGAGTCGCCGACTTTGAAGGCAAACTCTGACTCGGAAAATTCGGGCGACAAGCTGGAGGCAACCGAGAGATGATACTCGCTTCCTAGCTCTTTTAACTCAAAATCCACAATCATCCGCTTGTTTTCCGAGAAATAACGGTTTTTCCTAGCGATTAGCTCCTCGATTAGCTCTTGAATCTCCGCCTTGAGCCTTTTATCTCCTTTAAGAAGGTCTTTGTTAAAAACTCGGTCTATCATCTCTTGCCGCTTTGATTCGGGGGACAACGCCAGATTCCAAGCGATTATCCCTATGGTCAGCAGTGTTCGCATAGATCCCTTCGTTTCATTGGATTTGCGGTAAGGCTCGATAAAATCCTCCAGAACTTCCGACATTGTGACTTCCCCAGAAGGAGAGACGACAATTTCCTTGAAAGCCGATGACTTTTCTCTTAATTTCTTCTCAAAGCTTTTCAAGGGTTTTTCGGATCCTTGGGACATTTTCTGCAGCCTGAGCAGTTCACTAAATGCCTTCGATTTTTTAGCCATGATTGAGCGGGAAAATATGTGTTATTAATCCTGTTGGGTTGCTGAACAACATTGGAATAGGGAAATTGTAACTGCTGTCAGAGAGCGATTGCGCTCTCATTATTAAATCTTAAAGTTCTGGTCTGAGTCGTCAGCTGTTGACTACTATCCGATACCTTTTTGTTAACATAGAACGTAGGTTGGGTTGAAGCATGAAACCCAACGCCCGATTATGTTACGCTACCGCTAACCCATCCTACAAATAATTGTGCCTACCTACTTATCCGATACTTTTTTGTTAACATAGATTAGCAATGCACTTTCAGAGATTCTCTTAAAATAGGGGATATCTCCTTCCCAAATCCCCCGCGGGGGAAAAATATGTCTCAAAAGCCGATTTATCTAGATTGCCACGCCACGACACCGATGGAGCCGCAGGTTCTGGCGGCGATGTTACCCTATTTTACCGAACACTTTGGTAATGCCAGTAGTATTAATCATGTCTATGGTTGGACAGCCGAGGCCGCGGTTAAACAGGCACGAGAAACAATCGCCGCTGCTATTAATAGTAGCCCCGAAGAAATCATTTTTACCAGTGGAGCAACGGAGGCCAATAACCTCGCTATCAAAGGGGTTGCCGAAGCTTATTTCGCCAAGGGAAGGCATATAGTTACGGTGATGACAGAACATCGGGCCGTTTTAGATCCCTGTCATTATCTGGAAAAATTGGGTTTTGAGGTGACAATTTTACCCGTCAGTGGTGATGGCTTAATTGACTTGGAATTACTAGAAAAATCTTTACGTCCTGACACGATTTTGCTGTCAATTATGGCGGCTAATAACGAGATTGGGGTGATTCAACCTTTAGCGGCAATTGGGGCGATTTGTCGCCAGTATCAGGTCCTTTTTCATACGGATGCGGCCCAAGCAATCGGCAAAATTCCCCTAGATGTGGAGGAAATGAATATAGATCTAATGTCCTTAACTGCCCACAAAGTCCACGGACCGAAGGGAATCGGTGCGCTGTACGTCCGGCGCCGGAACCCCAGAGTTCGTCTCGCCGCTCAAATTCAAGGGGGAGGCCAGGAAAAAGGACTGCGATCGGGTACAATATTTACACCACAAATTGTCGGTTTTGCCAAGGCGGTAGAATTGGGCATCAAAGCGATTGAAGAAGATACCAGCCACTTAAATCAGTTAAAAGCCCGTTTATGGGAGATTATCAGTCAATTAGACAGAATTTATCTCAATGGTCATCCTAGCCAAAGATTAGCCGGAAATTTGAATATTAGCATTGAAGGGGTGGACGGTGCGGCATTATTGTTAGGATTACAGCCAATAGTGGCTCTTTCCTCCGGTTCTGCCTGTTCTTCTAGCCATACCGCCCCCTCTCACGTTTTAACTGCCTTGGGTCGCCCCGAATCTCTCGCTTATGCCTCCCTGCGCTTCGGGTTGAGTCGTTTTAATACTTTAGAAGAAATTGAACGGGTGGGGGAACAGGTGGTTTTAACGGTTAATTCCCTCCGCAAAGCCAAAAATTTTTGACGTTTCGGCTCCTATCCACAAGTTAGTTTCGGTCTAGGTTTGAAAAATTCCGAAAAAGCTTTCTATGATTGCCTTTGACTAATTGCCGTGCCGGTTAATAACATTGATGCTTGGTTTTCAGTCCAGTGAATCATCCAACTCGGTTGTAATCCCAAAACAATAATAAATAAAGCCAAGGCAATTTCGGGAAATCTTTCGGGCCAGGTACTGCGAGGAATGCGCGATAATTCAGGGGTTAAACGACCAAAGAAAACCCGATTAATCATCAGGAGAAAATATACTGCGGTTAAACCACTAGCGACCAAACATAAGAGCGTTTGTATCGGAAAAATCGGGAAACTGCCACGAAAGACCAAAAATTCGGCGATAAATCCCACCATTCCGGGGATGCCAGCGCTGGCCATAGCCGCTAAAATCATTAACATTCCCGTGATTGGTAAACCTCTTTCCGGATTTAATAAACCGCGTAGATAATCCACATCCCGACTGCCGGTTTTTTTATACACTACTCCCACCAACAAAAATAACAAAGCGGAAATTAAACCGTGACTAATCATCTGCAAAATCGCCGCAGTGATGCTTAATCTGGTGGTGGCCGCCGCCGCTAGTAAAATATAGGCCATGTGGGAAATGGAAGAATAGGCCACTACTTTTTTCATATCCTTTTGGGCAATAGCGCAACTGGCCCCGTAGAGGGCGCTGATAGCTGCTATCGTTGCTAACCAAGGGGCGATAGTCACCCAAGCATCGAGAAATAAACCGACTCCAAAGCGCAGCAGTCCATAGGTTCCTAATTTGAGTAATATTCCCGCTAAAAGCACAGAAACGGGGGTGGATGCTTCGACGTGGGCATCCGGTAGCCAAGTATGAAAGGGAAAAATCGGGATTTTGATGGCTAATCCAATCAGAAGGGGGATGAGGAGCAGTAATTGGGTTTTAACGTCTAAATTATTCGATAAAAGGGGGTTATAGGCGAAATTATTAGCACCGGTTAGCCAAACTAAGCCGAGGAAAGAGATTAGCACTAAAAAGCCTGAAATTGCCGTGTATAATAAAAATTTCATGCCCGCGTAACCGCGTCTTTGCCCCCCCCAAATGGCAATGAGAAAGTAAAGCGGGACGATTTCTAATTCGTAAAATAGGAAAAATAACAGTAAATCCTGCGCTAGAAAGGCCCCCGCTACTCCGGCATTGAGTAACAAGAGCAGGGAATAGTAAAATTTCGGTCGGTTAACCTCTGTACCACTAGCATAAAGAGCAATTATTGTCAAGATGCTGTTAAGAAAAAGTAACGAAAATGATAAGCCATCGACCCCGAGGGCATAATTGAAACCGAGGAAATTAATCCAAGGCAGGTTAACCGTGAACTGCATTTGCGGGTTACTAGGGTCAAATTGCCAGCCAAGGAGAATATTAAGCAGTAAGAGAACGACAGCAAGAGTTAGAGCTAATCCTCGCACTTTTTTCGCCTCTAGAGGCGTGTAGGCAATCAGTATCGCCCCTATAATCGGTAGCCAAATAAAAGCGTTGAGCATTCTTTACTTGAAATGGGCATGATAAACTTAATATTATTGCCTAAGCGGTCAATCTTTAGCAAGATAGCTATCAACTTTTAACATTTATTAATAAAATGAGCCAGAGATTACCATTACCAGAAATTCCTCGGCAAAAAAACAGCGATTTTGCTGCCATATACCGAGTAAATCGCTTGGCTTTTGGCCGGGAAAATGAAGCCAATTTAGTCAAGACTTTGAGAAATAATGTCCCTGTCTTTTCTTTTGTTGCTGTAGAAGAAGAAAAAGTTATCGTTCATATTCTCTATAGTCCAGTGTCTTTAGAGTCGGAAAATAAACCTAATTTAAATCTGCTGGGATTAGCACCCCTAGCCATTTTACCCGATTATCAAAGCAAGGGCATCGGTTCTCTTTTAACTCAATATAGTCTCAGGGAATGTGCCGCTAGAGGAATTGATGCAGTGGTGGTTTTAGGAAACCCGCATTTTTATCATCGTTTTGGGTTTATAACCGCTCAAACTAAAAATTTATCCTGTGAGTATCCCGTTCCAGAGGAGGTATTTATGGTTTTAGAATTACGGATTGATTGCTTAACAGGAGTGCAAGGTTTGGTTAAGTATCGTCCAGGGTTTGACTCGGTATCAAAAAAGTTTCAGCTAATTTAATTAAAGTGATTCGATTAATCTTGCCTTGGGGACTTTTTGGTATCTCTGGTAATTTTATCCAATGTTTCGGCAGTTTATAATTGACTAATTTATCCTTAATCTGGGATTGAATAATTGTCTGGCATATCTGAGAGTTAACGGGGACATAAAAAGCCACAATTACCTGTCCCCATCGAGAATCTGGCAATCCTAAAACCACCACATCTTTAACTAAATTAGTTTGTCTAATGGCAGTTTCTACCTCAAAAGGATAAACATTTTCTCCTCCAGTAATTATTTTTTGACTATCGCGACCAATGATATATAAATAACCACTTTCATCCAAATAACCTAAGTCATCGGTCTCGAAGTAGCTTGCTTGATTAAGATGGGGATAATAACCTAAAAATAAAGATTTTGCTTCAATAATAATTTTCTGGTTATCGGGATTAATTTTTATCTTAGCATGGGGTAATAGCTGTCCACTACTATTATTTCCTCCTCGAAAATCTTCTGGTTTAAGGGTGACAATTTGTGAGGCAGTTTCCGTCATTCCATAGGTGGGAGACAAAGAAATATTATATTCTCTAGCTTTTTCTAGTAAAGATGGCCATGCAGGGGAACCTCCTAGTAAAACTGTTTTAAAATTGGCTAACCAGCGAGGATCATTTTCTAGAAAGAATTGTAATTGAGTGGGTACTAAAGAGATAAAATAATCTTGAAGATTGAGATTATTTATCCGCTTTTGTTTGATTTTATGGTAAGGAATAACAGCAAAATCTCCCCCTGTTAAAAAACTTCTCAGAAACTGCATTAAACCACTGACATGATATAAAGGTAATAGGCAAAAAGAGTTAACCTGCTCGACTTGAAAATATTCAGAGAAACCTTTGACAGAAGCAGTTAAAGTTAACCAGTTATGGATAGCAAAGCGAATTTTTCCCGAGGTTCCCCCCGTGGGTATCATCAGAGAATTAGTCAAAGGATTGACAGGAGGAGAATTATAGTTAAAAACCTTGATATTTTCGCCAAAAATATCATCGGGTTGCATCAGAGAGAAAACCTGTTGCCATTCGTTAGTTTTCCAGTCAGGATTAGCTAGAAATAGGCAACTTTTGACCCTGACGGCAGCCAAGAATATCGCTAAAAATTTAATGGGATTGCCTTCGGCCAGCAGTATAGTTAATCGAGGATTATCTGCGGCGATAAATTGCTGAGAATAGGACTGATATAATTGATAAAATTTTTGGCTATTGTATCCATATAACCAATCTTTTTGACTGAGATATGCTAATTGTTTGCTGATGTCGTCCACAGTTTTTCTAACCAATCGGGGTCACTATTATTAAACCATTGTTGCACACCAAAACCTAAAGCTCGCTCCTTTCTGGGGTATTCTTGTGCTAGACTTAAAGCGGATTTTCTGCCGATATTAGTTTCTAAAACCGAGGAAAATACTAAATCTAAGGGATATTTTTCCCAGAGATTTCTTAACCCTTGGATTGAACCAGTAATAGCAGGTTTAATCACAAAAATTCCTCGCCATCCCCGTTGATAACATTCCTCTATTTGTCGAAGATTGGCCACCGATTCATCTAAAGCAATCCCCGTGGTAAAATCTTGACTTAATTGCAACATTTCTAACCATTGAGATGGGGGTAAAGGTTGTTCGATAAATTCAATTATTTGACATTCATCGGCAATTTTTAACCAGATTTTACTGTCAGCCATACTTAATCCCCCATTGGCATCTAAACGCAATTTAATTCCCCTGGGTAATCGGGTAATTAATTTTTCAAATAAGTTTAACTCCTGCTTGAGAGAATTGACCGCAATTTTCCATTTATAAGTATTAGTTTGATTAGCGTCTAAAATCTCATCCAGAAAGGGAAATACTGCCGCACCGGCGGGCAATAAATAACTATAATTTCTCGGTTCTAATTCTCTTGATTTATTCTCGATACTTAAATCTTCTAAAGCTGATTCAAAGGCAAATTGACAAGCGGGAAATTGTTCAGGAATAGAAAAAATTGAAGTTATTGATAGGGGATTTTCGAGACTTTGACAGAATAATATTGCTGCCGATAATGTTTCTGAACCAAATTCAGGTAAAGGAGCAATTTCTCCCCATCCTATACGTCCATCTTCCGCTTCTAAGCGAATAATAATTCCTTCCCTAATTTGCCAGAGTCCGTGATGGGTTTGTAGGGGACGCAGCAAAGGACGCTGATAAACACGAAATTGCCAGAAATACATGATTAACTATAAGTAGTAGTGAAAAGCTTAACATGAGCAGGCGTTGGGTTTCATGCTTCAAACCAACCTACGTTCTTTATAGAGTTTGTCAGCGAAACGTTTTTTTATCTTAAAGTCCAGAAAACGGGTTTCTCCGAGAAACCCGTTTTCTAGGTGACTTAGAAGGAGAGCTTAGACACTTAGATAAAGAAATTACCCACTGGAATGTTCCCTAAAGCTGGTAAAGTGCCAGTAAATCCGGTGATATTTATTAATAAATCATTGCTGGATTGGAAGCCAGCCGCGCTATCATTAATAACGAGGTAAGTTCCAGCTATCGCACCGCT
>NZ_JADBSZ010000064.1:0-12424 GCF_020246425.1 Microcystis sp. M079S1 | reverse complement strand
TAGCGGTAGGGGACTTGCGTGGGAATAATATCCCAATCGATCGGAGGGCGCAAGCTTTGCGCCCCTACAGTAACGGATTTTGTCCACAATGTAGGGGCGAACTGCGTTCGCCCAAAAGGTACATTATCAAAGCGCAAGTCCCTAGCGTAACATGAGCAGGGGTTGGGTTTCATGCTTCAACCCAACCTACGTTCATATTATATTTAATTCCACCCACCCACTTAACTGCTGTAAATCCGACAGCAAGCTAACTCAGCAATTGAAGCGAAAATTCTGCCATTCTCTAGGATGCCATTCCGGGTTAATCTGGGTTTTGTGACAATTTATGACTAAATTTTAAGAGGCAGTATGGAACGCACTTTCTTAATGATTAAACCCGACGGTGTGCAGCGCAATCTGGTGGGGGAAATTATTCAACGCTTTGAAACTAAAGGTTTTACGCTGGTTGGGTTGAAAATGATGCAGGTTTCTAGCGAATTAGCGGAAAAACACTACGCTGTTCATAAGGAAAGACCCTTTTTCCGTTCTTTAGTCGATTTTATTACCTCCTCCCCCGTGGTGGCCATGGTTTGGCAAGGAGAAGGAGTAATTGCCTCCGCTAGAAAAATTATTGGTGCCACTAATCCCCTCAATGCTGAACCGGGTACGATTCGCGGTGATTTTGGCATTAGTGTCGGACGCAATCTTATCCATGGGTCCGATGGTCCAGATACCGCCAAAGATGAAGTTAGTCTCTGGTTTAGCGATGCAGAATTAGCTAATTGGACTCCCGCAATCACTCCCTGGGTGGTAGAATAAACCCCTTTGAGGCAGTCAGGAGCCGGTCGTCAGGAGATAGGAGACAGGAGATGGCTTTTATTTATTCTCCCTTCTCCCCTCTCCCTTCTCCCCATTTCCCCAACCCCCTAATATTCGGAAATTATGACCGTAGAATCCAGCTTACAACAGTTAAAAAGAGCTTCATCTGGACGATTACCCAGCAGTTACGGGGTCTATTTTAAGAATACCCTTGTGGCCCTCTGTCATGCTCTTGAAGATCATATCTTGCAAACTAGCAGCCCAGATAGTACAAATAAACCACTGGTCTTAGTCACCTTTCAACAGGGAAAATGGTATTTACAGGAAGCCGAGCGCTATTTAGATATTGCTCGCTCTTCTCGTCATATTGCGATCGCCGCCGTGGCCGATAGTGGTTTTTCTGAGCATAAAACTGGCAGTTTAGAGAATGTTTCGCTAGTGAACTTAGATAATAGCGATAGTTTGGTTAATGAGTGGAATTTAATCATTCTTTCCCCCGATTACGCCTCCATGGTACTCTGTCATGAGTTATCCCCAGAAGAATACCGGTCTGATAGTCAACCCCAAATAGACACGGAGCGAAAATTCTACGGTTTATGGACATTCGAGCGCGATTTAGTCGAAAAAGCCGCTAGGATCTTAATTGAGCGTCTGCATCCTTATAATCCCAGTCTAGCGGCCGATTTAAGCAGACAACAAGAGGAAATTAGTCAAAATATTAATCCCATTCCCACGGATTTAACGGGAGTAGTCTCTCGCATTGTCACCTATCTGCAAACCAGTCAACAGCAGTTAGTCACCGTCAGCAGACAAGCACGAGAATTAAGCGACTTAGAAGGACAAGCATCCCGTTTAAATAAAAATTTGGCCGCTAATAAACTGCAAGCTTTTCTAAGAATGGCTCAAAAGGTCGATGAAAGAGATATTGATAATCCCCTTGCTTCCCTACAGGTGGCCGCTTTAGCGGAAATGTTGGGACAATTGCTCGATTTACCCACCCTGAGATTACGACGCTTACGATTAGCCGGTTTATTATACCGCATCGGTCTAGCGGAGGCTCCGATCGAAGTTTTTAGACAGCGTGCCAGTCAGTTAGAGGGAGCAAATGCGTTATTTTGGCGGGATCGATCGGTGTTAGGCGCACAATTACTCGCCACTATGCCCGAATTAGCCCCAATTCAACAGATTATTTACCATGAGTTTGAATACTGGGATGGTAGCGGGGTTCCCAACGGCTTAAAAGGGGAAGAAATCAGCCTAGAGTCGAGAATTTTAGGATTATCAGCCTATTTTCAGGAATTAACTCAACCGCGAGGCGACCGACTAGCTCTAGATTTAGGAGAGTCCCTAGAGCGTTGTCAAAATTATAGCGGGATTCGTTTCGATCCCGCTTTGGTAGAAAAATTAAGTTCGGTAATTCGTCTGTGCGAAATGGGATGGATGCAATTACCCGATCGCCCTAGTCAAGTCCCCGCCGTCTGGTTAGAATCAGTTTAGATTAGGGTCTGCTGAAAAAGTTTTTCCTGGGGGTAGGGTGTGGGGTGTGGGGTGTGGGGTGTAGGGTTTTACCCGTTTTCAGGGGGTCAATTACCTAATTAATTTTCAGGGAAAAAGTGCCTAAATTTCCCCCCCGATCCCCCCAAGGTCTGGCACTTTTTGATGGGAAAAAAGTCTAAAATTTTTACCCAACAAGGTTTTTAGATTTATTCAGCAGACCCTAGATTAGACTCCGATTAAACTCTGCATGGCACGTCTCATATTAGCCGGTTTAAAAGCTGCCATGGCCGCGGTCGGTTCATAGCCGCAATGTACCATACAATCGGCACATTGAGGATTGCCACTGGCCCGACCGTAGTTATCCCAATTGGTTTCTGCTAAAAGTTCCCGAAAGCTTTTGTAATGACCTTCGTTGAGCAGATAACAGGGTTTTTGCCATCCTAAAAGACTATAGCTAGGACTACCCCAAGGCGTGCATTCATAGTCCTGTTCACCGATGAGAAAATCGAGAAAGAGAGGATTATGGTTAAAATTCCACTTTTTCTGGCCTGATTTCCAGGGTGAGAGAATTTCTCGGAATAAAGCTCTGGTTTGCTCCCGTTTTAAGAAACTATCTTGATCCGGGGCCCACTCATAACTATAACCGGGGGAAATCATCATACCATCGATACCCAAAGTAGCGAGAAAATCGAAAAATTCCTGCATTTCTCGCGGATCTGTGCCTTCAAAAACCGTGGTATTAGTAGTAACCCGAAAACCTCTCGCTTTCGCCGCTTTAATCCCTTTTACTGCCTTATCGAATACTCCCTCTCGATCCACACAGCGATCGTGATGTTCTTTGAGACCATCCAGATGGACACTAAAGGTAAGATAGGGTGAAGGAGTAAATTTATCTAGGCTTTTTTCCAATAACAGGGCATTGGTGCAGAGATAGACGAATTTTTTTCTGTCCACTAACCCCTTGACAATTTCATCGATTTGTGGGTGCAAAAGCGGCTCGCCCCCGGGAATGGAAACCACGGGAACCCCACATTCTTCCACCGCTGCGAAACATTCTGCTGGGGTAAGATGATTGCGGAGGATTTCCGGGGGATGTTGAATCTTACCGCAGCCAGTACAGGCTAAATTACAGCGAAATAGGGGTTCTAGCATTAAAACTAAGGGAAAACGCTTTTTTCCTGCTAGACGCTGTTTCAAGATATAGGAAGCAACCACTAAAGCTTGTTGTAGTTGGACAGCCATTTGCTCACACCAATAGGATTCTAAGTCATTATAGACTGTTAACAGGACATCAAGGCATAGAACCCTAGAAAATGGCAAAATAAATAAAAGCTGAGGGCTTTTTTGGCTGTTTACTTGATTATCGGATAGATTAAACCCCTTGCCTGATTAATTTTTGCCAGTTCAAAAACGTCCTATCAGTGATCAGTCTTTTTAGCTATCAGCTTTTATTTATGGCAACTTTTCTATTAGCTTGGAATCCTAAACGGTGGCCTTGGAATGACATTGAGGAAATGTCGCAATCAGTTCAGGCTGGGCAATTAGTTACTGCTCGTTGGAGCTGTGGTAATTCTAAACGTCTTCAACGTGGCGATCGTGTATTTTTTATGAGGTTGGGTCAAGAGCCTAAAGGAATTTTTGCATCAGGATTTGCTATTCAAGGTTCCTATGAAGATAGGCATTGGGATAGCGATAAGGCATCCTCTGGAGAAACTGCAATGTTTGTCAGAGTTCGGTTCGATTCATTACTAAGTCCAGCAAAAAGTGATGTTTTACCGCGCCAGTTGCTAGATACAGAACCTTTCAAGGAAATGCACTGGGATACTCAAATCTCAGGAGTGCAAGTGCCTGATAGCGTTGCATTAGAGCTAGAAAAAGTATGGCAAGAATTCTCTAATTCTTCAAGTTTTCTATCGCCTGAAGAGATTTCAGATAATAATGCACATTATGAAGGTGGAGTGCAGCAAGTAACAGTTAATGCCTATGAGCGTAATACTAAAGCTCGAAAAAGTTGTGTTGAATACTATGGTGTAAGTTGCTTTGTTTGTGGTTTTGACTTTAGCAAAGTCTATGGTGAGTTAGGTGATGGTTTTATTCACGTTCACCATCTGCGTCCACTATCGGAGATTAAGCAGCAATATCGGGTTGATCCGATCAATGATCTGCGTCCTGTTTGCCCCAATTGCCATGCTATGATTCACCGCCGTACCCCACCCTTAAGTATTAAGGAGCTTCAGGAGGTGTTAAATAATGCTAGATTGCAGTCAACCACCTAACACTTCACGGCAGCGGACGGACGAAAGCCGCTGGTACTGAGTTCAAGGTTATCTGCCGCCGCTGCGTTTTGTCGATCCAGCTGATGGCTTCAAGACTACTGACTCCTAACCTTAACGACAATTTTTGATTTTTACCAGAGGTCTATTATGAGTTCTTTAGGCGATCGCTTCAAGAAATTTGCGGGAAAAACTCGCTATGTGGTCTGTCGCTTATTTTTGCATCTCTACGGCCAAGAAGTCGCACCGCTGATCGGTATTCTTAATCGTGCTGGCCGGGAGGCGATCGATTCCGAAGGCGATTTAGAGGTCATGGGGGAGGGTTTAGTAGAAATTTGTCAAAATCTGCTGCAGATGAACCTCTATTGGTTTTCTGTGGCTAATGAGGGCGATGTTTTTTGGCATGAGGGGGAAGCGGGAGACTACGTTAACGAACTGTTTACCGATTCCGCGGCCAGATACTTAAGTGAATCGGTGTCTCCGGAAGTGGGGGAAAAGGAACCCTTAACTTTACCCGTCACCGATAACTTAGTTGTTATGATCACAATAGCATTCGAGGGTGAGAGTGCTGCTTTAGAAACTAGCCTAGCCGATCGAGAGGCCCTGGAAGATGGTTTAAAATCAATAATTAACCTTCACTACCAAGGTCGGCTGCGTGCGATTCAGGTACATTTTTCTCCTGCTCAATTGGGAGATGAATTGACCAATGAGCAACTATTACTCAATTTCCCGGAATTGCTGCCTTTATAGTCTTAATTTTGCCATTATGCTGCGCCAAGTAACGACAATCCTTTTAATTCTTACCCTTTGTTGTACAACGGTGGCCTGTGGTTCGTCGTCAAATCAAACTCAGTCACCGTCAGCTAATAACAGCAGTGTAAGACAAGAATCCAATCAGGTTAGTAGCGGTCGCTACGAGGTGCAACAAGCTACCTACGATGACGGAGATGGCACTTATACCTTAATGCTGTTAAACACCCCTGGGGGGACTTCTCCCCTCTTTCGCACCACTAACCTGCAAATGGCTAGATTAAGCGATGAAGCTATCGCTAAAGGGGAAAAAACCGCAGTAGAAATCAACGGTGATCAGGCTACCCTGTACATGACCGAAGATTTTAAAATCGAGTATGTCCATAATGTCACGGAAGTGCGGAACAATCCTCAAACCGGACAACAAGAAACCGTGGTGATTCGGCAAGAATCGAGTTTTTGGAGTCCTTTTTTCGGTGCTGTTGCTGGTCAAGCTTTGGGTAGTTTGCTCTTTCGTCCTCAATACTACGTTCCTCCCCTCTATACTCCGGGAGGTGTGATGACCGGTTTTGGTGGTTACGGTTCCACCTATAATCAGGCAGTGGATCAATACCGGACTAAACATAATAGTCCACCTCCGGCAGTCAAAAATCGGCAAACTCTCCGTTCTACTGGCAATTTACGTCGTTATCCCAGTAATACTTCCTCTAGTCCCAATCGCAGCACCACCACCACCACAAAACCCAGTGGTTCCGGTTATGGTTCGAGTACCCTGAAGAATTCGGGTAAATCTGATAATGTCAAACGTTCTCCTAGTTTCGGTTCCTCTGGTTCCCGTCGTAGCCCTAGTCGCAGTGGTTTCGGCAGCAGCAGACGCGGCCGACGTTAGGAGGATTTGACTGGAGTGGTGGAAGATTAATCCTGTCTTCCCCACCTCAGACATTGGAGATGACAACTACTTAGGGTTTGCTGAATAAATCTAAAAACCTTGTTGGATAGGAATTTTAGACTTTTTCCCCATCAAAAAGTGCCAGACCTTGGGGTGATCGGGGGGGGAAATTTAGGCACTTTTTCCCTGAAAATTAGGTAATTGACCAGATGAAAATCGGTAAAACCCTACACCCCACACCCCACACCCCACACCCTAACCCCACCAACAAACTTTTTCAGCAGACCCTACTTAAGAAGCAACCATTTTGCGAATTTCCGAATAGAAAACCGTCTGGCAATCGCCATTGCCCGACTGAATAATACTGGTACGCAATCTCAGATTAGGACTAGCAAACCAGATTCTTTCCTCGATACGATGGTGATTATCCTCGATGGTTAAAGTTAAAGCTTGATCGCTTCTGAGATGATATTCTCCCAGCGCTGCCGATTTACCGTCCGATGTGATTAATTTTCCTTGCCAAGAATTCTCTGAGGGCAGCCAAACTAAATAGCTAGAACCGATTTTTTTCGGTTGTCCATAGTCCACGGAATTATCCCAAGTCGCTTTCCATCCCCCTAGACTGGTGTGGGACTGACAGTTATTTTCTAAACATAATTGCACCACATCGGCAGCATCGGCAGCCAGCAAATCGATGGTGATTTCTGCTTTATTATTGGCAACTTTTTGGGCAGCTAATTGATAACTGGTGCGCTGAGAAAACCATTTACCCGCACAGAGATTAATAAATTCTTGAATGTCCATGAATGGCTGTAGGCAAAGATCGATCGCTCTGAAAGAATAGATTATTTATTCTATCCTATACCTAGACGTTGGCCAATTTTTGCAAAGATAAACGGGCTGCTTCGCGCACTTGCGGATGTTCGTCTTTGACCAAAAATTTTAAGGCTGCGATCGTTTTTTCCGCCGGAAGATGGCCTAAAGCTTCCGCTAATCGCTGCCGAATTAACCAGTCATCGGAGTTAACAAAGGTTAAAAGCTTCTCGACGGTTTCCACTGCTTTGATTTCGCCAAGGGCAGCAATAGCGGCCTGTTGAATAACCGCTTCGTTACTATCGAGAGCCGATAATAACACCTGTTTAGCCCGAATATCGCCCAAATTGCCCAAAGCGACGGCGGCACTAAAGCGGACTAACCATTGCGTGTCTTCGTAAAAAGCCCGTTGTAGGGGTTCAAAAGCGCGAATATCTTCTAAATAACCTAAGGCCCCCGCAGCATCGGCGCGAATGCCATAATCGGCATCATTGGCTAACAAATCCACTAGGATAGGAAAGCATTCCTCGGTTTGTTTGACTCCCAAAGCAAAGACAGCCATCGATCGCACTGGCAGCATTTCATCATAAAGGACTTTTTTGATCAAGGGTACAGCTTCCTCCGGGGTCACTTCTCGCAGGGATGCCAAGGCCAGCAGACGGTCTTTAGAGTTGCTGCTTTCTAACTGGAGGGCAATGGCTTGTGTATCAGGCTTACTCATTTTTGTCAATCACTTGTAATATTTCTTTAATTCTAACGCAATTCTTGGCAATTCAGAAACGAGAGCGGGGAAAGGATTTCTTGAGGATTTCTTAAGGATTGAGGCGAGAGTTGACTTCCTCCGGGAAACTATAATTTAAGTATGGTAATACGATAAATGCTAGGCTTTCTGATAGATTCAGGAAAAAAATATAAAGCCCCACTCCCCTTCAGGTCAGCGAGGTTGAGATTAAAAAAAACAGATAGCCTAGGGCTAATTAGCTTGTCTAGCGGCAACTGCCACACCTAGACAAGCAGGGGGTGTTATGGTGAAAAATCAAGTTTTTAATACTGGTTCTTTGACTCTAGATACGGAAAAAGAGCATATCTTTGTGTCCGTGACTCCAGACTATCAAAAAGGCCCCGGCATTCAACGGGATGGTATAACTCCTCCCAGAATGCAGGATCCTCATGCAGTGCAGGATATAATGTTTCCTCGACTTGGTCGCACTGCTATTCCTGGCCTAGACTCTACGACCAATAGTTACGAGCAGAGAGCGGGGACTTGGACACTTTATCATCATCTCAAAGAATTCTATGATCAGCTAGGACAGGATTGGCTCATTATTGGCGCCCAAGGTTGTGGGGATCTAACGATGAATCCGTGGCATCTTGCCTATCTTGGCCCTAATTACTACATAAACTCCTTGCAAAATCAATTATGTGGGATGTTTCTCCCCGGAGGCTATCAAGAACCGATCAATCAGCGCATCTATCGGTGTTTGGTCAAATGGTGTGATGCTATGGCTAGACATCTGGGCCATCGTTATGAATTTTTGGATTTAAGATTTATTATGGCTGGAGGGGCAAATATAATACAGATTAACGATCCGAGGGTGGCTCGCAGATATGATGATTTTTTAAGAACGCTACCGGGATACGATGCTAATTTACAGAATATCGCCCCATTTTTAGAGTTTGCCCTAGGGGGAAAAACTATCATTCAACAAGGTGATGTGGTTCCCCTATTTACTGCTATCGATCGATTCCAAGATGTACGCCATATTTTTTGCCTGCCTGGTAAAATCCCATGTGCGGGGAATTTTATGAAGCAGGCTATTGATAAAATTTACTTGGGGGAATATCAACTCTACGGCGATTTGAATGCTAGGCGTGCCGCTTTAAACGGACCGATTATCGTAGAAACTCAATTAATTTCTCCCGGTGGTTTTCTGGAGATCAATCTGGCCGATCCTGCTGTCGCAAACCAGTTGACGAAAAATAACTTTAGACGAGTTGGTGTTTCTCCGCGTCGGGCGGGAGAATATTTTCCTTACCCCGGAGGAGATACGGTAGATATTTACTTTCCCAAGAATATCTATCCTTTCGGAATTTTGGGAATGTCCGGTCAAAGAATTATCTGTTTTGCTTCCTCGGGATTAGGGGCAAGAATCGGCAATACCCTAGAAGGGATTACCTTAATTATGAGCGATGGATTCGGTGCGGAGGAAGCGATGGTTTTAGATGAAGGATATGACGTTTTTCAAATGATCAATCCCATGGAAGATGATCATGCTTTCACTTATACCAACGAGAAATTATTGGGTAGAGTGTTAGCTTTTACCTACGATCAAATGCTTCTAGATAAGGCTGAAAGCGTTAAATATCCGGTGAATGGTCCCGCACTAGGTGGAAACATGAGACAATGGCCTCTCAATCAAAATTTATTGAACCAAGTGGAAATTGATTATGGCATTGGAGCAGCTGGTCTAGATTATACGGATATCTTTCCGGTCAGGTTAAGTCGCTCGCAAATCAGAAGTATTTTGATTGTTGCTGTCCGAAAAAATCATCAATAGGGAGATTCAACTCGGTGCGTCTCAATTTTGTAGAAATACCTAAGATTATATTTTGGACGCACCCTATGCGCCCCTATCATTGGGGAAATAATATTTATTGTCGGGGCGAATTGCACTCATGCTCTTTTAATAACTTCTGCTGCTCACCACAAGATAGCGATCGTGGTGAATTGCCCCGTCTTTAACCTGGCATGGGATGGGATTCTTGCCTAAATCCCAGATTGAGGTCTGCTGGGGGGTAGGGGTAATAATAAATCGAAGACCGACTCCCGAAAACGAAAACTTCGTACCTCATCATTAAGATAACTGCTGTGGCTAATATCCTTAACAATAGGGTTAATTTAGCTTAAACCTCCTGTCAAAGTAAGTTTTCGAGGTGCTATCGGGTCAAAATATTGAAAACCTCAGATAAATTTCACATAATCTTGGGTTTTATGGACGGGATAGTTGTCTCTTGTCTTTTTTTCCTCCTCTGGACTGTCTCGGAGTCTCCTCACGGAAGATTTTTTATTTTTGCAGGAACTCTCTTAAACAAGTTGGGGAAGTGGTTCTACAAAAATTAACTTTATTTATGTTTAAAATGCTATCATGAAGCTTGCATCGTAGATTTCAGTAGATATTGAGAAACCCATGACTATTTCTGGCAATAAAATTACAGAAAGCATTATTAACAAGCTACAGGAAATTCCTCTAGATAAACAAAAACAAATCTTAGAATATGTAGAAGCTCTCACGGAGGAAAAGGAGCCGTCATCTTCCCCTAAAAAACGAATCTTTGGGTTGCATCAAGGAAAGATTTGGATGAGTGATGATTTCAATCAACCCTTACCAGATAACTTCTGGAATTTTGACTCATGAATATTCTCTTAGATAGTCATACTTTAATCTGGTTTTCCCAGAATTCTCCTCAGCTTTCCTCATCAGCAATTGAGATACTAGAAAATAGAAATAATCTTCTTTTCTTGAGTTTGGTCAGCGTCTGGGAAATACAGATCAAGGTACAGTTAGGCAAATTAAATTTAGATATTTCTCTCTCGGAAATAGTTAAAGATCAAACTAAAATTAATGATGTGCAGATTTTACCCATGAAATTATCTCATATTTGGACATTGGACACCTTACCTTATTATCACAAAGACCCGTTTGATCGTTTATTAATTTCTCAAGCAATTACGGACAACCTAATTATTTTAGGCGTTGATTCTGTTTTCGATGCTTATCCCGTACAAAAAATATGGTAAAAATAATGTCGTTTTTTTTATTTTTGTGACTGGTTACAAAATTTCTAAACCCTCAAGGATAAAACTCATGATTGAGATTAATAATTATGCTAAAAATTAACCTATTTGGTTAAAAATTTTTCTATTAATTCTCATAGAAGATGGTGTTCAAATTCCCGAATCAAAGAAGAAGGAAGATGGAGTTTTATCCTTGCTAATAAAATTAGCAATAGACAGTTTAAATGCAGTACAGCTTATTAACAATTCTGATTAATCTTCTATTAATATGACTTCGGTTGACGGAATTGATAAACATCAGCGATCGCTTGTACCCAACCATTAGCAACGGATTCTAATAATCGATCGCCTTTTTCTTTACTTGCATTAGTAGCATCTCCCATCACTCCACTTTTAGTTAATTCTTTAGTTAACCAAGCAAAGGGTAATTTTCCCTCCATAGTTAATAAACTATTTTCTGGCAAACCTTGGGGATATTCTCGGACGGCGCGCTCAATTTTTACCTGTTCTGGCAGTAATGATAACATAATGCTAGTTTCCACATCTCCTGCATGAATACCGTATTCTAATTCATATTCCGAGAATAATTCAGCCGCATTGTGGGGAACTCGCCAAGTGAAAAAAGGAAATACTAAAAAATCGGGATATCGTTGATGAATATCCCTAGCGGCAATTTCCATAACTTGCGGTTGTCCGCCGTGGGAGTTCATTAATACTAACTTGCGAAAACCCGAACGATAGAGACTTTCAGCTATCTCTTGAATCAGCGTTAATAAGGTTGCTGCCGAGAGAGTAATCGTGCCGGGAAAAGACCAATGTTCGTTAGATTTTCCGTAGTAGAGACAGGGTAAAGCGAAAGCGGCGATGTTTGTATCTAATTTCTCGAAAGCTTTGCCTAAAACCCCTAAACTAATGGCAGCATCGACGGCAATAGGGAGATGGGGTCCGTGTTGTTCGATCGCACCGATGGGTTGAATAATTACCACATTTTCCTTATCTGGCATTGAATCTATATCGGTCCAAGTAAGATAGGGAAAATAACGATGAGGGGGAATAAAACCGTGCATCATAATTTTATTGGGGGTGAGGGATTAGGGTTGGGGTAAAAATTACCGTTTATTTGGTAATTTTATCACTAATTCTTGGCAAGGTTGCCAATCGTCGGCTCTTCTCGACTTTGTGTGATAATTTTTGCTTATATAATCGTGCAATGTTTACTGGGAAAGACTTTTAGGACTATTTTGCTGAAGAACCTATCAGTATAGACCTCGTTGCCACAGAGAAACCAGAAGAGCCAATCGGTCTTTATAGGTAATGGCTTGGCAAACCGAATCCCTATAGCAACAAAACCTGTTTCATTAATTAGGGTTTGCTGAAAAAGTTTGTTGGTGGGGTTAGGAGTCAGGAGTCTCCGAGTCAGTAGCCGGTCGTTTCAGGCTTTGTTGCCCTCTTTTTTTGTACCAGTTTATGTACTAAAAGAAGGAGAATGCCAGGTTTTTGAAGGTCTTAATCCTATTTTCGCAGCATGAACATCGGATTTTAACAGGTCAAAAGCCTTATTTTAAAAGGGTTTTACCATTATTCAGCCAGCCCTAAGTATTGTTGTTA
>NZ_JADBSZ010000063.1:0-7569 GCF_020246425.1 Microcystis sp. M079S1 | reverse complement strand
TTTTAGTTTTTCTATTAAGCTCAACATATCTTTCAAAAGTTCGCGTTCACTTCTCATTTTACCTGACAGTGATCGCTTTTACTTTTGATATTCTGATGGGAGAATGAAACAGCCCTACTTGATAAGGGGGGTGCCGATAGGTGGGGGGATCAGAAAATTTTTAACACCTACCTACTGATCGGCAAACGACACCAGATTAACGTCAATTCTACTTTAACTTTAGCCTTTCAATGGTATCAATTATTTCCCGTTCAAAACCGACTTGAGCGCGATTAGTTTTACCACCAATATAAAAGCGATCACCCGATTGTAAAGCCCAAATTTGGGAATGGGAAAAGTAACTCATTACCACTCCCATCATCAATAAACCAAAACCTAAATAGACGATCGGGACTCCCGGATCTGCCTTAATTTGTAAACCTGTACTGCCCACTAATTCGACTATTTTTAGATTAACTCCATTGATGGGAATCGTCATTCCTTCTCGTACAGCAGAGGTTAAATCTCCCTTAGCATCATAGACAACTAACGTACCTTGTAAATCTCTGACTAAAAGAGAAACTCCCTCACTAAGATCGGTTTTAGTCGGAATCCAAGTTCCCCAGATTTGTCCATTACCTTTGGTGTCTAAACTAGCCATCGGTAGCTGTAGGATCGGACTATTATTCACCTGTACTTTTACCCCAGCAATCCCCCAACTGGTTTGATAAAAAGTCACCCCTTTATGGTGCAAAGGTTGGTTAACTTGAATAGTTTTGCGATCGATCTCCTGTCCTTGATTATCGATCACCGACAAATCAGAATAAAATTGTTCTATATCACCTTGAGGACTATAATCAATCCAAAAACGATTAACTTTAATCCCCCAATCCTTAGGGAGAGAATTTTTAGATAAGGGTCCAGCTTCAATAATATTTTTAACCTGAAAACTATCGCCACTAGCTACCATTTCTTGAGCGAAAAACCCGGTTAACGCTCCCCAGATCGCTCCTGCTAAAATAATTAACATGGCTGCATGAACGATAATCGGACCGATTTTACCAATCAGACCTTTACGAGCATAAAGACTGTTATTTTCTAGAAAAACTTTGTAGCCTTTTTTTTCTAACAAGGGGGTGAGGGATTCTAGGGAACCGGTTTCTAATTCGGCACTTAAAGCTAGTTTTTGAAATTGGCGAGATTGTTGATAAAATTGCCAGTTTCTTGCGGCCTTTAAAGCGGGAAATTGTCGTCGGAAGGTGCAAGCGGTTAAACTGGAACCAAAGAGAATTAATAATGATAGATACCACCAGGTACTATAAACATGATTTAATCCCAATATTAATAAAACTTTCCAAGTCAGAAAGCCAAATAAAGCGGGTTTCTCAGGATAATTAGCTTGGTAGAAAGATAGAGATTGACCCTGTTCGATTACTGTCCCAGAAATGCTAAAAATAGCGATTAAAAGTAAGAGAATAATTGCTAATCGCAGATCGGCAATAGTCTGGATAAATTTACGTCCCCATTGAGGCGGTGTATTATTTAAATTTGTTTCCGATATAGTCATAGGACCTCTTGTAAAAATCAAAAATTGTTGTTAGGGTTAGGAGTCAGTAGTCAGGAGAATTAAGAATGAATAATAATCAATTAGGCTGTATCTCACATTTGCAGAAATACCGATAACCAGCAATTATCAGTGATGCTTAAATTATCACAGATCTATCAGCAGCTGTCTGTAAGCATCCCACCCAAAAGCTAATGCGCTCCGGGGTTTGGGGGGTAGAACCCCCCAAAAGCTGGGATTGAGTGATAAAATCGGAAGTAATGACCAATTTTAGAAGATAGTTTACCTTGAAAAATCCCCACTCAGCAGATTTACAAAAATGAGCAGTTTTTAAACCCTCAAAAATTAATTATACAAGAGGTTCTATAGTTAAAAGTTTGGCCATTCTAGCCGATTATCTATCATAACTCTCCACCATCACAGCAGACGAGATAATAAAGAAAAAACTCCAAAACCGATTAATAAAACCCCACTGACGGGATTAATCCACCCGGACCATTGACGCAGGGAAAGAAAGCTTTTCAGCGAGGCAGTAAAAGAACCGACGATAATTAAGGGTAAAACATAGCCAGCAGTGTAGGATAACAATAATCCCCCTCCTAAGCTTAAATCCCCCGTATTTGCCACCCATGCCAATAGAGTTGCCAGAACTGGTGTACTACAAGGAGAGGCGATTAAACCAAATGTTAAACCAAGAAGATAGGACCGCAAAATCGGGGGAAAATCGCCGGTAATCCAATCGGTAGCGCCAAGGGAGGGGAAGCGCAGGGGTAATAATTCCAAGAGGTTTAACCCCATCAAAATAGCGATCGCACTGACGATAATTGGTAAACCGATCCCCACCTGTCCATAGACTTTTCCTAAAGTAGCGGCAATTAGTCCCAATCCCGCTAAGGTGGTGGCTAATCCTAGGGAAAACCATGTGGACTGCCAAAAAGCCGCTAAACGACCTTTATTTTCGTAACCCCCGATATAAGCGACGGTAATCGGCAACATCGACAGCATACAGGGGGTAAGACTGGTGAGTAAACCGGCTAGAAAAATCACGGCAATACTGACAAAACTAAGGTGAGTTAGTTGGGAAGTCACTAAGCGATCGGCGTATTGTTCAATGTGATAGAGTTGAGTCTGTAATTGGTCTAACATATCGGGTAATTTTTCAGGCTAAATTTGGCTCATTTCTAGAATATTACCATCGGGATCACTGACAAATAATGCCTTTCTGCCTGAGGCACTCATTTGAATTGTATAACCTTGACTTTCTAGATAGTTACCCATGGCCGCCACGTCATCAATAGCGAAGGCAATATGAGGATTGCGTCCCCATTTTTCGGGATTGGGACGGTAGTTTTGATAATTGGTATCGACAATTAAATGAATTTGATAATCTCCCACTTGATACCAAACCCCATCGTATTGAAAAGGGCGATCAGTTCTAGTCAATCCTAGAACATTTTCATAAAAGTTAACGGCTTTTTCTAGATCGGTGACTAAAATCGCCGTGTGTAAGGATTCTGTAATGTTCATAGTTAATATCTGACTCGCGGATCGAGCCAACTATAGGTTAAATCGGCAATTAAGTTAAAGATAACAATTAAAATCCCATAGATAAAGGTAATCGCCATCACTACGGGGGTATCACTGCGGGAAATAGAATCAATTAATAAAGCACCGATACCCGGCACACGAAACACTTGTTCTGTAACTAAAGCACCGGTAAAAATTGAGGGAATATCGAGAGCAATCAGGGTGACAACGGGGATTAAAGCATTACGCACTATATGCTTAGTTAGGACAGAAAAATTAGTTAGTCCCTTGGCTAAGGCAGTTTTAACGTACTCTTGGTGAATTTCTTCAGTTACGGAAGAACGCACGAAACGCATCAACATCGCCCCTTGATATAAGCTTAATACGGTTACGGGCATAATTGACTGTTTAACCTGCTCGATCAAACTATTAAAATCGCTAATTTCTAGGGTACTGTTATAAAAAGATGGTAGCCAGTTTAACTGCACACTAAAGATAATAATTAATAATAATCCCGTCACAAAGGTGGGTAAAGAAAAGCCAAGCAGGGAAAAAGTAGAGATGATTTTGTCTAACCAAGAATAGCGCTTGACTGCTGAAATTACGCCCAAAGGAAAAGCGATTAAAACCCCGAAAATATAGGCAATACCGACAATCCAGAGAGTTGTGGGTAAACGCTGCCAAATGAGGGTAAAAACCGGGCTGCGACTGGTGAAAGAATAGCCCATATCTCCTTGAAGAAATGCTAACAACCACTTGACATAACGCACGGGAAGGGGTTGATCTAATCCGAGACTTTTGCGAATATTTTCTCGCACCGCTTCGGTGATAGCGGGATTAGCGGCAAATTCTCCCATCGGCTCCCCCGGTGCTAGGGCCAAAATGCCAAAAACCACCATACTAATAGCTAAAAGAGTGGGAATCGAAAATAATAATCTTTTCAGAAAGTATTTCAGCATTTATTTACTACGCTTCCAGTCTTTGATCTTCCAAGTATTTCTATCCCAAGGAGTTAATTCAAACCCCGACAAACTATTGCTAATTGCCACCACATCGGCACGATGAACTAGGGGAATAATCACAAAATCATTGATTAACATATCATTCATTTTAATCCCTATTTCTCGCCGTTTTTCTGGGTTTAATTCTTGACTAAAAGCTTGCCATAATTTATCGTATTCAGGATTACAATAACGAGCATAATTATCCCCGGCCCAACCATCAGCTTTTTGGGGAATTTCGCTACAGGTAAAGGTTTTAAAATAGGCTTTCGGATCGGGACTATTATTACCAGTAGTGTACATTTGTAGGTCAGCATAAAACTTTTCTACCGTGTCATCGTTAGCAGGATCGCTAGAAAAGAAAATACTGGCATCAACAGTTTTTAATTCTACTCCTACCCCGATCGCTTGTAAACTTTGTTTGATAATTTCTTGGGTTTTCTGACGGAGAGGATTGACAGTGGTTTGAAAAACTAATTTCATTTCCACCCCATTTTTATCCCTAGTGCCATCACCATTACTATCTTTCCATCCCGCATCATCTAGTAATTTATTAGCCTTTTCTAGATTAAATTCATAGCTAGTATTGGGCGAATTATATTCCGATGGCATCACAATAAAATTAGGAGTTGTTTTCCCAGTAATACCATAAAGCTGCGTGGCAATAGTATCTCTATCAACGGCTAAAGATAAAGCTTGTCTTACTTTCACATCACTCAAAAAAGGATGGGGAAACTTAATACTAGACCTCTCACCTTCGGTAGTAACTTGATTAGGATCGCTCAAATTAAATAAAACTCGTTCAATCAAAGAACCGAAACTAGATATTAACTGACCCCGACCCGCTTTTTCTAAATCACTTAAAACCTTAGCCTCCACTTGCAAATTATAGGCATAATCCGCCTCCTGTGTCTGTAAAACCGCTCTTGCCGCCGAAGTTGCATCACCTCCTCCTTTTAATTCTATTCTTTGAAAACCTAATTTATCCGCTTCTCGAAAGAAAGAATTTGGTTCATAAACTGCCGTGTCTCCCGGTTTAAATTCTACCACTTTATAGGGGCCAGTTCCCACCGGTAATAAATTAGCCGGGGCCTGGCGTGCCGTTTCATTGCTATACTTTTCATAGAGATGAGCGGGTAAAATCATCCCTTCTGTCCCCACAAAAACTAATGACCAAGCGGGATTAACTTGCTTAAAAGTTATTTTAACTGTATGGGGATCGATCGCTTCCACACTTTTAACTATTTCATAATTGCCAGCGCTAGTAGAACCGGTTTTCGGATTGGTAATAAAATTATAGGTAGCGATGACATCTTTGGCAGTAAAAGGAGTACCATCTGACCATTTAATATCTTTTTTTAGCTTCCATGTCACCGATTTACCATCCCGGGCAACTCCCCCATTTTCAATAGTAGGAATTTCTGCCGCTAAAAAAGGAACTAATTCCCCTTTTTCATCGAAACTAGCCAAAGGTTCTAAGGTAATGCGACTCGCTTCTGAGTCTTTAAATCCCGTGGAGAGATGGGGATTTAAAATCGTCGGCGCTTGCCAATATAAAAGTTTTAAAGTTTCTGTGTTACTATTGGTCGTTGCTGGAGGATTATTAGCTGTTTGTTGATGACAAGCGCTAAAAAGCAGCGTACAACTAAGGGATAAAATTAACAGGGGCAAGAAAAGCGAGCGCTTAAACATTTTTAATGACAATCAATAATTCAACAGGGTGACTTAGGTGATTCCCTACCCCACCAATAACAAGTTATCAGACATTGAGTCTTGATCTCGATCGATTAATTGATTATTTGCCTTGATCCATTCCTAGTCAAGTTAAATCGATCGTGCTATAATAGCGATCTTGCACTAGACAATAAAATCTTAGGCACGGCGACGAAAATGCTTATGACCTTAGCAATTCTGGCTGAAACTGCTCCTCTGCAAGCCAATGAAGACGGCGTAATTCTCGTTGGAAAAACTCGTGTCACATTGGATACTGTAGTGTCTGTATTTAATCAGGGCGCGACAGCAGAGGAAATCGTTAATCGTTATCCATCACTAAACCTAGCTGACGTTTACGCCACGATCGCTTTTTACCTCAAGCACCAATCGGAAGTAGAAGCCTACTTGCAACAGCGACAACAGCAAGCACAGAAGATTCGGGTAATCAATCAAGCGAGATTTGACCCCCAGGGCTTGCGAGATCGCCTTCTTGCACGTAAAGCAGCGCAGCAAGCATGATCAAGCTTCTGGTTGACGAGAACTTCGATAACACAATCGTTCGAGGGTTGTTTCGCCGTAATCCAATGCTTGACATGGTTCGGGTGCAAGATGTTGGGTTGTCGGGTATGGATGATCCAACCATTTTGGAATGGGCAGCCCAAGAAGGGCGTGTTCTGCTCACTCATCGAAAATTTGGGTCTGAAACCCCGTCGTTCTACGACGGCTTTACTGTTAAATATTAGCGCATTTACAAAATATATGCTAAAATGTGAGGTATGGAAAAAGCCTATTCGTTTCGATTTTACCCCACACCAAAACAAGAGTCGCTATTGCGGCGCACATTGGGCTGTGTAAGATTAGTTTACAACAAAGCTCTCCACGAACGAACACAAGCTTGGTACAAAAAGCAAGAAAGAGTAGGCTACGCTCAAACTTCTTCAATGCTAACCGAGTGGAAAAAGCAAGAAGAATTAGACTTTTTAAACGAAGTTAGCTGTGTACCTTTACAACAAGGGTTAAGACATTTACAAACAGCTTTCACTATTTCGGCTCTTCTAGGTTCTGTGTGAGCATGGTATAATAGTAACACAGAACAGGAGGTGGGTTATATTGAGCAGACAATTTTCCTAAAGCTCGCTCTTTTAAATGAAACAATTGAATGTCCGAATTGCCATGAAACCTTGGACAGAATCAATCAGACAGAGTATAATCTAGTCAGAGATTTGTCAATATTAGGCAATTGAGTATATTTAGAAGTACCACGCCGCCAGTTTCATTGTCAAAAGTGCCAAAAGTATATCAGCGAAAGACTGAGTTTTATGAGATTAAGACAGCATCATACAATTCGCTATGAATCGATGATTTATGAGAGAGTAAAAAATTGTAGTATCGAAGAAATAAGTCGAGAAGAAGAGTTAGGATGGGAAGAAGTTGGGTTAATATTTAATCACTTTGCTAAAGAACTAGAAAAGGAAGAGTGGGAAGCACCAGAACGAATAAGCTTAGATGAATTTAGTAACTTAAAAGGACATAAAGATTTCATAACAACGGTCGTAGAGCTGGACAAGAAAATTTTACTAGATGTGATTAAAGGACATAAGCAAGAAGAATTAATGGAAGCCTTAAAAGCACAACCAGAAGCAATTCGGGAGAAAGTGAAAGAAGTGAGCGTCGATATGTGGTCAGGATTTACAGCAGTGATCAAGGAATTATTTCCCAATGCTAAAATCATCTATGACCGTTTTCATGTAATGGCTATCATCAATGACGAGCTTAATAAATTGA
>NZ_JADBSZ010000062.1:0-8383 GCF_020246425.1 Microcystis sp. M079S1 | reverse complement strand
TAGGGTTGATTCATGGTAGGGTTGATTCATGGTAGGGTTGATTCATGGTAGGGTTGATTCATGGTAGGGTTGATTCATGGTAGGGTTGATTCATGGTAGGGTTGATTCATGGTAGGGTTGATTCATGAATCAACCCTACCCAAACCCCGGAGCGCATGAGCTTTTCGGTGGGATGCTTACACGCGGCTGCTGATATATTTGTAATAATTTAAGAGTCACTAATAATTGCTGATTGTCGATATTTCTGCAAATGTGATACTAAATCCGGTTATTAAAAACTGATTATTTATTCCCCTTTGCATGAGTGCCTCTTGCATGAGTGCCTCTCCTCGTAACTAGCCTGTACTCAACGGATTTAGTATAATTATCTACTAGAGATCGCTGCCGGTCTGTTCTTCTCGGAAGTAAAGCTGATATAATTGACAGCTAGGCTGGGCTAGATCGCCTTTTAACTGAATTAAACCCATACTTTCCAGTTTATAGGCAGTAATCGGTTCTAATCGCACTCCCTTATCGGAAGAATTAACCACTTCCCCCATCGCTGTCAATAATTCCGGCTGTTTTTGCAGATTATCCCAGTGATGACGCAGGTGTGCCGCATAAATTCCCCCTTGGGTAGCAGCATTAGGGAGAATATTTTTTTCCCCACGCACCCGCGCTTCCAGGGCCAAACGGCTAAGATAGGGATGACCAGCAACTAGGGCAATTAAATCCCTGATAAAACGCTGATTATCGTCATTTTTAGGCAATCCGTAGCTACTAGCCAAGTTTTCCAGTTGTTCGAGGCTAAAACCGGGTAATTTAATCGCGCGGCCGACATTAAAGGGAGATTGATTAGCGTCCAATTGAATATAGATTTCCGTGGAATTAGCAATCGCTAACCGCAAATTCTGCCAGATTTCTAAATTATTAGCTTCTTCGTGCCAACAGCGCAAAAGCGGCAGAAAATCCCTAGCGATGTCGGGATACTCGAAAATTCTGTCTAAATTATCTAGGGCCAAAAAGAGCGGCCCGTTAATCTGTTCCAAAAGATAGGACTGAAAATAGGTTTGACAACTGATTAAACTGCCAAATAGTTCCTCATCCCAATATTCATCTAATTGCGGCTTTAAACCCAATTCTCGGCTGACATTTGCCGAAAACCAGCGACAAAATCGGTCTAAACTGGCAAACATCGCCTTTTCTGCCACTTGACAATTAATATAAACTGTGCTATGTCCCCAACTATCTGCCTGAGCGAGCAGATGTTTAAGCAGAGAAGTTTTACCGGTCTTTTCGGGGGATTTAATGCGAATGAGTGACCCCGGACGATTAATTTCTTGATAACAGTCGCTTTCGACGGGAGGGCGGCTAATATAACTATCTATAACCGATTTTTCTGCTAGTATCGGGGTGGGGTGATTTTTCCATTCAGGATATTTGATATCTTTGAACCATTCTCGGAGGATTTGGAACTTACCCGGCCCTTTACTACCTAATTCGAGTTCCGGACAGCCATTATCTTTATCTGCCGAGAAATAGCTATATATTTTAGTCATTTGTTTTTTATAGGTTTCATGGCTGGCGGCCTCGGCCATTTCCCAAATTTCCTCATCCGGTTTGCGCCAATTTTCGTAGGCAAAACGAACTAAAAAAATCTCCTTTAATTTACCCTGAACACCGTATTCTCTAGCTAGATGTTTAAGAAACTCGTCCCATCCCTGTGGTTTCATCCGGTTCTACTTTATTCTACTTATATTCCCCTTTTTTCCATGTTAACCCCTTTTTCCCTCTTGGCAATGGGACTGACATCCGAGCGGAAAAGCCCTATGGTAAAAATAGGTCAATTACCTGATGGTGTCTAAGGGAGTAAAACCATGAAAATCTCGTTAACCTTGTTTGTTGTGGTCTCCTTGCTGTTAGGTTTTCTTCCTCACACTTTAGCGGTTAATAGTCAAGATAACCATTTTGACCGTTCCTCTTCGCCGCTAATTTTACAAAACCGTGACTGTAAGGGTGATAAGGACGATAATTGCAATTAGTCCTGATTATCTCGGTTAAGGTTGTTAGTCTATATCCCCCACCGATGAAAAAATCGTGGTCGGGATTTTTTTTATCCCATCGGCTGCAGATAGCTTTTATCAAGATAATTTCTAGATTCAAGACCAATCATCTCAAGAACTCGCCTGTAATTCCTCTAAACGCGCTAAAACTTCGGCACTGTGAATGGCAGGATTTACCCCTAAATAAATCTCTTTTAAAATCCCCTGCGGATCGATAAGATAGGTATGGCGTAGGGAAACATAACCCATCCAAGAACCATAGGCTTTACTAACATCTCCGGTAGTATCTGCCAGCAAGGGAAATTTTAAACCCTCCGAGTCGCAAAATTCCGCATGAGAATCGACATCATCGGCACTTACCCCTAAAACTTGCGTATTTTTAGCCATATATTTCGGCAAATCCTGCTGAAAACGCCGCGCTTCTAGGGTACAGCCGGGGGTAAAATCCTTGGGATAAAAATACAAAACTACCCACTTACCCCGATAATCCGATAGGGAAATATTCCCTTCTCCCGTGTTAGTCGGTAGGGTAAAATCGGGTGCCGGTTGATTTAAAGGGGGTTGGGGGCCACCTAAAGCGTTAGCATCGGGAATAAAGGCAAAAAATGCCAGAATTACTGCAATTAAAAAACTCAACAGTTGACGACGAGACATAATCAGTTATTAGTTATCAGTTATCAGTTATCAGTTATCAGTTTCTTGGTGTGATAAGTTTAACCTAATACGGGAGCGATCAATATCAGAGAAAGTTTTGGCCGCATAGTTTAGGGAAAAATTGACAAGATCGATCTGATCCTCCTCAGTCCAGGTATCACTTTGATCTAGCGATGGTTGTTGTTGTCCGACAAGTTCATTGAGAATGATTGTGGCCAATCGTAAACGTTCTCCTGATGATAAGTGACAAACCACTTGATTATAAACTTCTTGGGCAGTAGTGGGCATGACAAAAAACTGATGACTGAATGGTTCTAGCTTAATATTCTTTACATAACTTGACAAGGAAAGGGCGAGGTAAAGAGGGAAAATAGATCGAGCTTGTCTTCATCTGCCTAACGATCATGTCTATTGTCACCCTTAACCCCCTTCAATCCCATCAAGATTTAGTCATCGATCCAGCCAAAATCACGGGATTACGGGGAAAAATCACCATCCCAGGCGATAAATCTATATCCCATCGTTCCCTGATGTTAGGAGCGATCGCCGAAGGAGAAACCGTTATTCATGGGTTATTATTGGGCGAAGATCCCCGCAGTACCGCTAGTTGTTTTCGTGCCATGGGTGTGGAAATTTCCCAACTCAACAGCGAGAAAGTGATCGTCAAAGGTAGGGGTTTAGGCAATCTTCAGGAACCCTTAGAAATCCTCGACGCGGGCAATTCCGGCACGACGATCCGCTTAATGTTAGGATTATTGGCCGGTCATCGAGACCGTTTTTTTGTCGTTACCGGTGATGCTTCTCTGCGATCGCGTCCCATGTCCAGGGTGGTGAAACCCCTAAAAGAAATGGGGGCGCAAATTTGGGGCAGAAAAGCCAATTCTTTGGCTCCTTTAGCCGTTTCTGGGGAATCTCTGCAACCGATCCACTACTATTCTCCCGTCGCTTCTGCACAGGTAAAATCCTGTCTTCTCCTCGCAGGACTGTTAACCGAGGGGAAAACCACGATCACGGAACCCGCTTTATCTCGCGATCACAGTGAACGGATGCTGCGCGCTTTTGGGGCAAATATTGAGGTGGATGGGGAGACTAATAGCGTCACAGTGACGGGTTATCCCACTTTAACCGGACAAACGGTGATTGTACCGGGAGATATCAGTTCGGCAGCTTTTTGGTTGGTAGCGGGGGCAATCGTGCCTAATTCCGAGTTATTAATCGAAAATGTGGGAATAAACCCGACTAGAACTGGAATTTTACAGGTTTTACAGGCAATGGGGGCAGATATCACCCTCGAAAATCAACGGGTGGTGACGGGGGAACCGGTGGCGGATCTGCGGGTGAAATCCAGTCAACTACAGGCAACCACGATCGCCGGTGAGATTATACCCCGTCTGATCGATGAAATTCCTATTCTGGCAGTAGCGGCGGTTTTTGCCCAAGGAACGACAATTATTAAGGATGCCGAGGAATTACGGGTGAAAGAAAGCGATCGCCTGACGGTGATGGCCACCCAACTCGATCGCCTAGGGGCAAAAGTAAGGGAATTACCCGATGGTTTAGAGATTACCGGCGGTACAGGCCTAGTCGGCACGGAAGTGGACAGTTTTACCGATCATCGCATTGCCATGAGTCTAGCGATCGCTGCCCTCAATTCCCGTCAACCCACCACTATCCATCGCGCTGAAGCGGCCGGCATTTCCTACCCCGATTTTGTTAGCACCTTAAAGCAAATTTGTCAAGAGTAGAAATATTAAGTTTTTCTGCGAGTGGGCGAGGGGTAACTGGTACAATTGCAGGATAAATCACAGAGTAGTGGGCCACCTGTGTGATAATCAAGTTCATCGATCGAGGTAGCGAAAAATAGAAGCGTCCCTAACCCGCATTTCCCTGAAAAATATCTCCCTATCTACCCCACTCCCGTCTTCTATTCCCCACCGATAATGGAAATCATCGCCCAATTAGAGAAAGTTTCCTATATTTATCCCGAATCCTCCAATCTAGTGCTTAAAAATATCTCTTTAGCAATTCATCGAGGCGAATTTTTAGGTATTATCGGGCCCACAGGTGCAGGAAAAACTACTCTCTGTTTAACTCTTAACGGTATTGTCCCCCAATTCTACGGAGGGCGTTTTTTTGGTTATGCAACAGTAGCCGGTTTAGACACTTTAACCCATCCCGTTAGCACCTTGGCCCGCTATGTGGGGGCAGTATTTGAAGATCCCGAAACGCAACTTTTAGCCACTTCGATAGAAAATGAAATCGCTTTTACCCTAGAAAATTTGCGGCTACCGCGAGAGGAAATTAAAGCGCGCATTCCCAAAGTTTTAGCGGCAGTCCGGTTAGAGGGAATGGAAAAAAAATCGCCGGGGGAATTATCAGGAGGACAAAAACAACGATTAGCGATCGCCGCTGCTCTCGCAGTTCAGCCCGCTTTGTTAATTCTCGATGAACCCACCTCCCAACTGGATCCGGTGGGAGCCCAAGAAGTTTTCGCCACCATTAAGGAATTAAATCGCCATCTCGGTGTCACTATTGTCATGGTCTCCCACGCGGCCGAGGAAATGGCCGAATATGCCGATCGCCTGGTACTATTAAGGGAAGGTGCGATCGAAGCCATGGGAACCCCAGCAGAGATCTACTCCCAAGTACAACTTTTACAGGAAAATGCCCTGCGTCCCCCGCAAGTGGCCACTACTTTTGCCTTGATCAATCAAAAAATCGGGGCGATAAATTCTATTCCTGTCACCCTAGACCGCAGTTTTGCCCGTTTAAACGAGCTTAAATCCTTTTACCATCATAGAACCCCAACCCCTCCCTTATCGTCGGTTTCTGACCCCTTAAACCCCATACTGAGGGTAAAAAATCTCTGCCATACCTATCCTGATGGTACTACCGCCTTGCGGGATGTGTCCCTCGATATTGCCGAAGGGGAATATCTGCTGATTATCGGTCAAAATGGCGCGGGAAAAAGCACTTTAGTCAAGCATTTTCTCAATCTTCTCTCGGCAACCACCGGTCAAGTTATGATTGACGGACGTTCGATCTCGCGTAGCGAGCGCGTTGCGACCACTAGCTTTTCTGTTAGTGATTTAGCTCGTTCGATCGGTTATGTAGCCCAAAATCCCGATAATCAGATTTTTAACACCACTGTCGAGAAAGAAGTATCATTTGCCCTGACTAATCTCGGTTATTCTCCAGAAATCGTTACCCAACGCACGAAAGCAAGTCTAGAAGCCATGGGATTGCTAGAATATCGATTCTATCATCCTCTCTCCTTACCAAAAGGCGATCGAGCACGGGTAGTGATTGCGGCAATTTTAGCCATGGAACCGCGCATAGTTGTTTTCGATGAACCCACCACCGGCCAAGATTACCAAGGGGCTAAGGCAATTTTAGAGGTGAGTCGTCAATTACACCAGATGGGCAAAACCGTGATTGTGATCACCCATCACCTCTATTTAATGCCAGAATACGCCGAAAGAGTAATTATTATGGGTCAAGGAACTATCCTTTTAGATGCCCCAATCCGGCAAGCTTATCATCAAACCGATCTCTTGGCCAAAACCTATCTAACTCCACCCCAAGCGGTTTTATTAGCACAAAAATTAGGACAACTTTCCGGTTATCCCAATTCTCTTTTAACTCCCCAGGAAATTGCCGATTGTTTTCAGAGGATTTAGCCTTGAGGCTATTTAAGGTTTGCGGCAAAAAGTTATTCGTGGGGACAGGGTGTGGGGTGTGGGGTTTTACCCATTTTCAGGTGGTCAATTACCTAGGGCTTGCTGAATAAATGTGAAATGTAGGCAAGGTAAGGTTTTTGTGGCTTTTCTCGCTCCCACAGGTGCAAGATTTTGAGAGTCCTGTAGGGGCGAAGCATTCGGGCAATAACCTATCGGTGAAACCGTAGATTTTCTATCCGAATGCTTCGCCCCTACTTTTTCAGCAAACCCTACCTAATTTTCATGGAAAAAGTCCTGGAATTTTCCCCCCAATCACTCCAATGGTCGGCACTTTTTGAGGGAAAAAAAGCCTAAAAACCTTATCCAACAAGGTTTTTAGATTTATTCAGCAACCCCTATTTAACTGTTTCTAAAATCAACTTCGATCGCTTAACATTATCAGGTACAGGAATCGGATAATCGCCATTAAAACAGGCAGTACAGAAGGTTTTCGGATCTTCCTTCGTTGCTGTTAACATCCCATCGTGACTGAGATAAGCTAAACTATCCACCCCGATTTGTGCCTGAATTTCCGCCACCGATTTAGTTGCCGCAATTAATTGCTCTTGGTTGTCCGTATCAATGCCATAAAAACAAGGATGAGTCACCGGAGGAGAAGATATTCTCATGTGAACTTCTCTTGCTCCGGCATCGCGTAAAGCTTTAACCAATTTCCGGCTAGTGGTTCCCCGCACGATCGAATCATCAACAATAATAACTCTTTTTCCCTGTAAAACATCCTTTAAAGGATTCAATTTCATCTTAATTCCCGACTCTCTCATGTGTTGGGTTGGTTGAATAAAAGTCCGTCCCACATAACGATTTTTAATCAATCCTTCCGCGTAGGGAATATCAGAAATGCGCGAAAATCCGATCGCAGCCGGAATACCCGAATCGGGAACTCCCATCACCATATCTGCTTCTACCGGCGACTCTTTGGCTAATTGTTCCCCCAAACGTACCCGATAAGTATATAAAGATTCCTCGTGGACAATGCTATCGGGACGGGCAAAATAAATCATCTCGAAAACGCATAATTTTTTCTCCGGTTTCATGGCCCAATCCACTGAAGATAAGCCATCTTCACTAATCCAAACTAATTCCCCCGGCTGCACATCCCGCAGATAATCGGCCCCGATAATATCTAATCCGCAGGTTTCCGAAGCTAAAACATAACGGGGGGGATTGCCTTCTTCTTGCAAAACCCCAATTACTAAGGGTCTGACACCATTGGGATCCCGCGCCCCGATAATTCCCGTCGGTGTGCCGATAACAAGGCTGTAAGCCCCGCTACAATAGCTAAAGGCATCGATCGCCGCTTGTATCCAATCCTTGCCACTATCCACTTCCTGGCCGATAGCGACGGCGATCATTTCCGAGTCGGTGGTGGTGCCGAAATCACAACCGCGCTTTTCTAATACATTTCTTAACTCAAAAGTATTGACTAAATTGCCATTATGTGCTAGGGAAAGTTTACCTAAACGGGTTTCGATCACAGCAGGTTGGGCATTGGCCCGACGGCTAGAACCGGTGGTAGAGTAACGAGTATGACCGACGGCGTGAGTACCCGGCAAGGTTTTAAGGACAGTTTCGCTAAAAACTTGGGAAACTAAGCCCATTTCTTTGTAACAATGCACCGTTTCCCCGTCGTAGGTGGCAATACCTGCCGATTCCTGTCCTCGGTGTTGCAGGGCATAGAGTCCGAAATAGGTCAGTTTTGCTACTTCTTCCTCGGGGGCATAGAGTCCAAAAACTCCACAGGCTTCTTCAGGCTTATCGACGCGGTTCAAGAATAGGGATGAGTCGGGATGGCTAGACATGGGAGGGTGGGTAGGGCTGTTTCATTTAAATTAAGTATAGCTGATTTTGAGTCAATAAATTTGACCGAAGATTCTCAAGTTTATCTTGTTCTAACCAAAAGAGTTAGTCACAATAACTAATCTTTAATCCTCTGCCAAATTTATTATG
>NZ_JADBSZ010000061.1:0-9837 GCF_020246425.1 Microcystis sp. M079S1 | reverse complement strand
TCTCGGCTGGTGAGAGAGAGTCTATCTTTCTCTAAAAAAATGGAGAATCACGTTGGGGAGCCCTTTGGTATTTTATCCATGACTACAATGCACAGCAAAGCAAAGGATTAAGCCGCCATCACTACTACCGAATCACCACCAACACACTGTCGTTTGTACTTCGAGGCGAGCGCTCTGTTCAAACCCTCATTCTGTAAAGCTTCTGGGGTTGGTGATCGCACTTTTTGTGAGAAATACGGGAGTAAGCGCTTGGAGTAGCGAACATGGGTTAGTCTTAGCCCAAGAAAAAGTCGATAGTAAATCCAATGAAATTACCGCCGTGCCGCTCCTGCTGCAATTGCTCAATCTCAAGGGAGCGATAGTCACCTTGGATGCCATGGGAACCCAGACTGAAATTGCCCAACAAATCAAGTCCGGGGGAGGAGATTACGTCTTAGCCCTCAAAGGCAATCAGGGCAAGCTCTTTCCACAAGTAGAAGACTGGTTTGACCAAGCTATAGCCGGGGATTGGCAAGGGATTGAATACAGCTACCAAGAAAAGGTGGAGTCGGGGCATCACCGGCTCTAAACCCGTCAAATTTGGGTAGTGCCAGTGTCTCAATTACCTCCCCTGCATCGGCAGAGTCTGTGGCCTGGCTTAACCACTGTGGTCATGGTTCGCAGTGTCCGCCGCTTGTGGAATAAAGTCACCACGGAAGTTCGCTTCTTCCTCAGTAGTTTGGCAGAGGAGGCCCAAAAACACGCCAGTGTAATTCGCGGACATTGGAGTATCGAAAATAGCCTACACTGGTTACTTGATGTCACTTTTAAGGAAGATGCCAGTCGGATTTGTCTGGGCTATGGGGCGGAAAACCTAGGTCTGTTGCGCCGCCTCAGTGTAAATTTGCTAAAGCGAGAGCCTTCCAAGAAGAGCCGGTCGATGAAACGCGCTTACGGCAAGCATGAACAATGATTTCATGGTGAAAATCTTAGCCGCCAGTGCCTTTGACAGAGAGAGGAGGTAGATGTTAATCCTGTAGTTGATGAGGAGTTTTGGCAATTTAAGGAACTGAGTAGATAAGGTCAGTTCGGGGTTTGTTAGGCCATAATGACTGGCAAAACCAGAGATTCTGGAGCCTTGTGCAGGTCAAAGCCTGAGTTGGCCATCGAATTTTAGACCTAACTCCTCGGAATTTGAGAACTCTATCAACATGCGATTACCCTGCCCTTTACCACTGTATATCGAGGAGATTTCCTCGACCAACACTTTGTTAACAAAATCTTTTATTCGAGGTGTCCTTGGATTTTATCTAATAATCTCTGAAACCGATTTTTTGGTTTGCTTGCTGGCGGATCTGCGGGGGGATTAGGATCATCTAGATAACGATAATATTTCCAGATATCCCAGTAGGGACATCCCGGTTCAATACGAATTCCTGCCCAATGTAAATATTTTAAGGGCTGATTTAATCTCGGATCGATTAAGATATTCCCCTGACGTTGAAAATGAGAACTTCCCCCCCAATTTCCCGCTTGACAACCCGGGGCGCAGACAATATTAAATCGATTGGGAACTCGTTTGAGAATGGTATAATTAATAATCGGTTGATCGGAGGTTTTTTGAGAAAAATCAAAATATTCTGGATGAGCGGCACATTCTTGAAAAGCACTATATAATTCCTGTTCTGAGAACAGATTCTTTTTACTAGCCCAAAAACCACCGTTAAACATTCCAGTTAGCTCTTTTTCTGTGAAGATTCCTTGTTCTAAAACAATCGGATTAAAGACGTTAGTAATCCCTTTTTTGTGTTGGTAATCACAGCAGAGAAAATCGTAGGTATCGAGGAAATTTAGATTATCTATTATTTTTTCAAAAACTACGATATCAGTATCGATATAAAGAAATTGATCTAATTCTCCAAACCAACACACCTGCTTGCGAAATTGATTGGGACGAGCAAAGAATTTTTCTCCAAAAATATCATAGATTTTCTGTGCTAATTCTTCCACTAATTGCAGATCGGGATAGAGAATAACGCCATATTTTTCTGCCAATAAATCGGCAATTTTTTGATAATTATTGTCGTAGGGAATCAAGATGACGGGAGAATCGGGATCGTACAAACGAATACTATTCATTAATGCGATCGCCTGATCGATAACTCGATCGTTAGCGGTAATGTAAATTCCTCGCTTCATAAATATCCTGGGGGTAAGAGTGAGAAATAATTATATAGCAGTTGTCTTAATGGTGAAGTACAAAGTTTTCCTTTTGGGGAGTCGGTCGTCAGCTTTTTTCTGCCGATATTCCTGTTCACTGATAAATGATAAGTAGTTGGACAAAAGTAAAGTTAACTGTAGGGTAAGGAGTCAGGAGTCAGGAGTCAGGAGTCAGGAGTCGGTCGTCAGTAAGAATTGCGGCAATTTACATTTCTTAAGATAGACAACAGAATTTATGTCCGACTACTTAACTGATATGAGATGTCTGGAAAGGATCATAGCCGATCGGTCTTTCTCTGTCAATCTTAAGGCTGATGCATTTCATTTTTGAATTGGCGAATAATTAAGGAAAGATCACTGCTACTTAAACAGTTTTTTCTTAAGTTTAGCTAGGGAACTCTGCACCCATAATTTTTTAAGTCGCAGGGGTTCTAAACCTTCTATATCAGCCGGATAGCGTTTTTTAATATCAAAGAAATCATTAATTTCTCTTAAAATTGTTTCAAAACGTGGTAGTAATTTTTCGGGATGATAATCATCGAGAAAATTAGCAGGTAAAGAATTAACGGGAAAATTACGGGCATAATTAAGAATACGTCCCAGATCGTATTGAGTGGAATAAGCCCCGATTTTTTGACAATTGAAACCGGGATCGAGATAATCGGCTAAGGCACTATTAACGCTAGAAAATACCGTACAACCACAGGCTAAAGCTTCCAGGGGCGGTAAGCCAAAACCCTCCGTTAAACCGTTTACAGCCCAATATTCAGCCGAATCGTAGAGATAAACTCGACTGCGATTGAATAATCCCACTAAATCTTCCACATAGCTATCTAAAACCTTAACGCAACAGTGGGGACGGAGGGCGGGAACTAGACGATTGAGAAGATACTTTGAGGATTTGCGCCCCTGTACTAGGACATCGATATCTCTTTCTAAGCCTAAATTGAGAAATTCTGAGCCAATTTGATTAGGAAGATAGTAAATTAAAGCATTAGGAGCCTTTTCTCCCCAATAACCCATAGTATTACGGCTAACGGCGATAATTGGTATTTGGGAGGGTAAACGGAAGCCGTAACCTGTACTATGGGCATGATAAATGATATTATGCGATCGCAATCTTTGCACCAGTTTAGGAACATCAAAACCCCAGCTAACCACAAAAATACTGTCATCCGAGCTTATTTTCGCGAGTATATCCTCTAAAAAAGGATAATTTAACTCTTTTTGACGATAAGTCACAATCTGGGCGGTACAAATTTGACTAGCCAAATTGACAGTTTTCATTTCTGCCCACAGTCCACCCCCACCAAAGGGAGAAGTAGTACCTGGCAAGAGAAAATAGAGGTTTCTCATCAGGATAATAGAAGGCCGATTCAAGTCTGAATTGCATCACTGCCTCATCTATCTTCATAGAATACCTCATTCGGGGTACGATAGTCAAGACATTTTCGAGGACGATTGTTAATTAAGTTTACGGCTCTTTCTACCTCCTCTGGCTTAAGGATTTTAAAATTCGTTCCCTTGGGGAAAAAATTGTCTTAATAGTCCATTAGTATGCTCGTTTAATCCCCTCTCCCAAGAATGATAAGGAGTAGCAAAATAAAAATCTGCTCCTAGTTTCTGACTCAACTCTTGATGTCCACAAAATTCTTTGCCGTTGTCACAAGGGTCGGTTTTTCTTTTGTCAGGGGGAATCTCTTGGAAAAGTTTTTCGGTGACAAGGGTTGATTTCCGATGCGGTTTTGTTCTTGGCCAATCCTGCTACTAAAAATTTCGAGGCTTTGTCCATATATGTAACGAGAACTCCTAGATGATTGACTCCAATCATCGTGTCACTTTCCCAATGACCGATTTCGGTTTTCTGGTCAGCGATTGCTGGTCGGTTTTCGATTCCTACACGCCCCAGAATCGCTCCACGCTTACTTTTCGCTCCGCTTCGACTCTTTCTTTTTCCTCGTCCAGCCGCGTAGGTATTCTTGATACTCTCCACAGTCTCGATAGTTCTGATAGATCATTTGATAGATGGTTTCGTGACTGAGAGATGATAATTCTTGCCACAATCATCGCCACCACTAAGTTTCTGATTCGAGAGGATTTTTCACTGATTATTCTATCTAAACCTAATTTTTTAATCGTCTCTAAAATAGCCATCACATGACCATGAGGAAGACTTCTAATCACTTCAAAATGATCGGGAATGCCTTCAGTCATTGAAACTTTTGCCCCTTTAAGAGCTAGTTTTAGATTGTCGATAATATCATCGGGTAATTTTGAGAGGTTGGCAAGGGTTCTTTTTTTGACTTGATCTCCTTCTCGATAGGAATCTGGTCGAAGAACAGCGGGAGGGGAATTACGGTTAGGAACTTTTTCTATATACATGGCTATCATTCTAGCAAATCGAGAGAATTCTTTTCCATTAATAAATGTTACAAATTACATGGGTACATTAAGAAAAGTTAATGGGTGTATCCATTGATGGATAAAGGTTTTCGGCTATTGTAGTAGATATGTATGGGGAAAGTTCAGATGTACTGTCCCGTAAGGCGGGTAGTCATGGGGCAACCACCGCCACGCGCATCCCGTACAGAGGGCGTAAAATAGGGCGTTGATGACACCGAGCATATCTACACTTCGGGGGCGACCCCCTTCTTTGGCCGGTGGAATGAGAGGGAGGAGTAATTCGGCTTGCGCTCGTGTCAGGTCGACCGGATAGGCTTTTATGTTGTCATCTTCAGGACCGGAGAAATATCTAGATCTCTACACTACCCCTAGTGGTCTCCTGACTTTTCAAACATCCTCTAAGATAACTGCTGCAATTTAACTCCAATCCTGTTGCTCCTCGCTTTGGCGAATTTGATACACTTGTCCGTGACTGTGCAGTTGTCGAGTTTTTGCCCATAAACTGGCTTCATCTAACTGCCATTTTTCTAGGATTAAATCTAAATCTCTTTGGATTTCTCTTGCCCCCGGAAAGTTTTGATAACGTATGCGTAAACGAGCGCATTCAGCTAAGTTTAAATCATTGGGTTCTGATTGCAGCAGCTGATCAACAATCGGGCGATCGAGTCTTTCCTGTGGATGTTGTTGTTCTTGATTTTTACTAGCCATAATTAATCGAACCAACCGATATCGGAATCCGTTAACTCTGTGGGGGTAGGATTGGGGGCAATATAACGGGCTAAAGTGGCCATTTCAAAGTTATAAAGACTGGGTTTCTTAGGCAATAGTTTGGTAATTGCTGACGATTCAGGGGTGGGGGTGGGACTATTTTCTAGGGTTTTAATTTGATTATATAATTTTTCAATTAACTGTTTTTTCTCCGTCAGTTCTGTTTCTGTCTTACTTAATTGACTCGATAATTTTTCAATTAACTGTTTTTTCTCCGTCAGTTCTGTTTCTGTCTTACTTAATTGACTCGATAATTTTTCAATTAACTGTTTTTTCTCCGTCAGTTCTGTTTCTGTCTTACTTAATTGACTCGATAATTGTGCCACCAAAGTAGTTTTTTCCGAGAGGACAGATTCTAACTGCTCGGTCTGTTGTTGTAACTGCTGTAAACTGACAGAGAGTTCCAGATGTTCTTTAAGTTCTTCTTCCAGAGAAATAACTTTTTCTTGGAGAGTTTGCTGATTTTTCTCGGTTTTTTCTAATTCTGCCGTCAAGTCGTTAATTTTTGCCTGTAAGGTGGCGTTAGTTTCCTTCGGACGTTTGGGAGAAGGAGAGGGTTGGGATTCTACCTCTTTATTAGCTTCTGTACGGATGAGATCGTTTAAATTACCTTTGGTCATAAGCTCTGCAAATAGGATATTACGATAGAGTCGGATACTGTCAAGAAATCTGTTGGTTTGGGTAATCGATAATTATTCGCCCGATATACAAGCTTGATTACGCTGGGGAATTGTTCCATAGGTTTTATTGTATAGCTTGAGGTCGATCGATCCCTGTCCATTTAAGGAATGAGAACAAATACCTAAATCTCAGTTTTGCCAGTAAGATTCTAAATTTTTCTGTAGTTAATGATACGGAATACTAAATTTGTGTCAGACTAAAGGTAGAAGTTGATCGCACCTGTGGCAAGGATAAATTTATGAATATTGAAGAAAAAGCACGTCTTAATTTAACCCAAGAACGACAAGCAGAAGGAATGCTCGCAGAAAATGTCTTAACTCGTACAGAGGAGCTTTTAGGGGAAGGGGAGGCAGGAACTGCAAAAGCGCGGGTTTTATTAACTGAAAATCGTCAAGAAGACGAAAAACTCCAAGATAAGATTTTAGAACGTTCGATCGAAGCTATGCAATAGCCTTGAGGAGATTGGTGAAGACTGGGAATATCCACACAAGTCTAGATAAATAGGGTCTGCTGAATAAATCTAAAAACCTTGTTGGATAAGACTTTTGGACTTTTTTCCCCTCAAAAAGTGCCAGCCATTGCGGGGATCGGGGGGAAAATTCCTGGACTTTTTCCCTGAAAATTAGGTAGTTGACCACCTGAAAATCGATAAAACCCCACACCCCACACCCCACACCCTGCCACCACCGAAAAGCTTTTTCAGCAAACCCTAAATATCTGTAGAGACGTGGTTGACTGCGTCTCTATTTCAATTACTGATAACTAATCACTGTTAAACTAATCACTGTTCACGCTCTGGACAGTGAAAAAATGCAGATCCGAAGAAAACACCCCAATCCTGCCGTCAAAGTTGAGAGTTTGAGTTATGTGGTGAAAGTGCCGGAGGCACAACCGCAAAATATTTTAGAAGAAATCGTTTGGCATAAGGAGATAGAAGTCGATAAATTGCGCGAACGGTTGCCTTTATTGGAATTACGCCAAAAAATAGCCAATACTGCGCCACCTTGCGACTTTTTAGCCGCCTTAAAACAGGGTAAAACCCAACCCGCTTTGATTGCCGAAGTGAAAAAAGCTTCCCCTAGCAAGGGAGTTATCCGGGAAGATTTTGATCCTGTAGCGATCGCCCGTACCTATGAACAGGGTGGGGCCACTTGTTTATCGGTTTTAACCGATAGTAAATTTTTTCAAGGTAGTTACGAAAATCTTAGCCTCGTCCGGCAAGCGGTATCTTTACCCCTACTATGCAAGGAATTTATCCTTTATCCCTATCAAATCTACTACGCTCGCTCTAAAGGAGCCGATGCTGTCCTTTTAATTGCCGCTATTTTAAGCGATCAAGACCTAGCATATTTTGTCAAAATTGTCAAGGGTTTAGGGATGACAGCTTTGGTAGAGGTGCATAGTCTGGCTGAATTCGATCGAGTGTTAGCCATTGAGGGAATCGAACTAATCGGCATTAATAACCGCAATTTAGAGACATTTACAGTCGATTTAGATAATACTCGCCAATTACTAGAAGCCAGGGGCGAACAGGTGCGAGAAAAAGGTATTCTGATCGTCAGCGAATCGGGATTACACACAGCTGCAGATCTGGCGAAAGTGAAGCAAGCGGGAGCAAATGCGGTTCTAATTGGCGAATCTTTGGTAAAACTGCCCGATGCTGCCGTCGGTATCCAGAAACTCTTTGAAAATCGGGAATAGGAGTTAGGAAGTGGGGAAGTGGGGAAGTGGGGAAGTGGGGAATTGGGGAAGCTGTCTCATCACCCTATCACCCCAAAACCCTATCACCCTATCTCCTGAATCCTGATTCCCGACTCCTGAATACTGACTCCTGACAAGGCTATCTGCCGGGATATAATCAGAGTTTGCCGAATCTTAAATCATCCCCTCAGAATTGATGCGATCGAGATTTGGTTTTTTATCTTTTTGAATATGGCCCAACGAGAGAGGACGAACCATGGAAAATAAAAATATGTTGATGATTCCCGGCCCGACACCAGTGCCGGAAGCGGTGTTATTGGCTATGGCTAAAGCACCTATAGGTCATCGGACGGGTGCTTTTAGCAAGGTAATCGCCGAATTAACCGAAAATCTTAAATGGTTGCATCAAACCAGTGGCGATGTTTTAATGCTAACTGCTTCGGGAACCGGTGCCATGGAAGCGGGAATTATTAATTTTCTCAGCCCCGGCGATCGAGTTTTGGTGGGGGATAATGGTAAATTTGGGGAACGTTGGGGGAAAGTGGCGAAAGCATACGGCTTAAATGTGGATGTCATTAAGGCAGAATGGGGTAAACCCCTAGATCCAGAGGCATTTACCGCTAAACTGACCGAAGACAAGGAAAAAGCCATCAAAGCGGTAATTATCACCCATTCGGAAACTTCCACCGGGGTTCTCAATGACTTGGAAAGCATTAACAAAGCGGTAAAAGACCACGGGGAAGCTTTAATTATCGTCGATGCCGTCACCAGTTTAGGAGCTTATCATATTCCCATCGATGAATGGGGTTTAGATGTGGTCGGTTCTGGTTCCCAGAAAGGTTATATGATTCCTCCCGGTTTAGGTTTTGTTTCCGTAAGTCAAAAAGCTTGGAAAGCCTACGAAACCGCCAAACTGCCCCGTTTTTATCTAGATTTGGGCAAATACAAAAAAGCCACCGATGAGGATAGTTCCCCCTTTACCCCTCCAGTTAACCTGATGTACGGTTTACAAGCTTCTCTGCAAATGATGAGAAGGGAGGGATTAGCGGCAATTTTCGCCCGTCACCAACGCTTAACGAAGATGACGCGGGCCGGTATGCGCGCCCTGGATTTGCCCCTCTACGCGGCGGATTCTTGGGCTTCCACGGCGATTACTGCGGTGGCCCCCACTCTGGTGGATGCGGAAAAAATTCGTTCGACTCTCAATAAAAAGTTCGACATCGCTGTGGCTGGTGGTCAGGATCACCTCAAGGGTAAAATCTTCCGTATCGGTCATTTAGGTTTTGCTAGTGAGAGGGATATCCTCACGGTTATCGCTGCCATTGAAGCGACTTTAATCGAGTTAGGTGTCGAAGGTGTCACCCCTGGCGCCGGTGTGGCTGCGGCTGCCTCGGTGATGGTGCAGGGTTAATCTTGGGTTGGCTTTTCCCCTTCTCCCCAAAGAGGGGGATTTTTGGCGGAAGATATATCCTGTATATGTAAATTCGCTATAATCCAGCCAAAGTAATAGTCAACTCTTGTGGGTTTTATGTTATGTCTGCAAAACAAAATTTTGTGTTTGTATTTATTTGGGTGATTAACCTTTTGTTAGCGTTTAAGTTATATTCCGAGCAAGCATCTGTAGTTTTTTTAGCTGTCTTAGTCTTGACAACTTTCTTGCTGATTCTAACTTTGAAAGCTAATTCTAGTAAGGAAAAGAGAGTTAATTCTGACGAGAAAAGTGAGCAAAAAAATGCGAAGCAGGATAGTATAGATTGGCATTCTATATTAGTATTTTTCGCTATTTTTATCAATAACGTTGTTTTATTCTGGAAACTATTTTCCTCTCCGGAACCCCAAGCGGGGATACTGATCACGATCGCAATTATGGCAGCATTACTTTTATTAACCCTGGGACTTGATAACTTAGGGTTCCAAAATAAGTTTCCTTTTGTCAAAGTTAAATAGGGTTTGCTGAATAAATCTAAAAACCTTGTTGGGTAAGACTTTTAGACCTTTTGTCAATCAAAAAGTACCGGATATGGGAGTGATCAGGGGGAAAATTCCGGGACTTTTTCCCTGAAAATTAGGTAGTTGACCACCTGA
>NZ_JADBSZ010000060.1:0-13632 GCF_020246425.1 Microcystis sp. M079S1 | reverse complement strand
CTGATAACTGATAACTGATAACTGATAACTGATAACTGATAACTGATAACTGATAACTGATAACTGATAACTGATAACTGATAACTGATAACTGATAACTGATAACTGATAACTGATATTTAGCTGGCTAATTTGAGATCGAAATTACTTTGTTTATTGCCTAATTGTCTGAGCCAACGATAATTATAAGTTAAAGCACCTCGCAGGGTGGGATAAACGGCATAATTAACGCCAAATTCTTGGCAAACTTCCGCTAAGATTGGGGCAATTTTGGGGTAGTGAATATGGCAAATTTGCGGGAAAAGATGGTGAACAACTTGATAATTTAATCCCCCTAAATACCAATTTAAAAAAGCATTTTTAGGAGCAAAATCTACGGTAGTTCGCACTTGAAAGATTGCCCATTCGTCTTCGATTTGGTTAGCTGCCGAGGGTTGAATAAATTCGGCGGGTTCCAAAACGTGAGCTAACATGAATACATGACAGGCAAGCACTCCATAGGTCATAAAAGCAATGAGAAAACCGATCGCTATTTCTAGGAGACTATAACCAACTAAGAGAGGAATGCCAATAAACCAAAAAAGATAAACAACTTTTCCGCTCAATAAAACAAATAGATCGATCGCTTTAGGATTGGGAATTTTAATCTCGCCAAAACGATGACGAAAGAGGATGGAGCGCACATCAGAGAATGACCAATAGATAGGAATTATAGCGTAGAGAATCGGGATAAATAAATGTTGATAACGATGATACCATTTATGCTCGGCATGGGGAGTCATTCGCACCACACCATCGCCGTGAATTTCCACATCGTACCCTAAAACATTGGTGTAGGTATGATGGAGATAATTATGACGAAAACGCCAGAGATAACTGGAAGTACCGATGATATAATCGTAGCTCATGCCAAGGAGAGAATTAACCCATTTTTTACTAGAATAGCCGCCATGGTTAGCATCATGACCAATGCTAAAACCGATTCCTGCTAATCCTCCTCCTAAAACCATGCAACCGATAATTTTCAGCCACCAGATATCCGGACCAAAAAGCACAAATAGCCAAGCGGCAATTACCCAAGTTAAAATCGTGATCGTCTTCAGGTACATGGCAAAATTATCTCTGGTGGGGATGCCGTTTTCGGTAAAATAAGCATCAACCCGTTTATTCAATTCCTTTCTAAAACCCTGATTTTCGGTAAAAGTTACTCGCATTCCTAATTTTTGTCCTAGAAGTTGATATGACGGCTATTTGTGGCAGCTCAGAGTGAATTTATGAGTCTTGTACTGGTTTGCTAAGGCTGTCTCACTATAACTGATAATTTCTCATCAGTCCCTCATCTATTGTCAGAGAAAGAGGTGCGCTTGGCAAGGCAATCCCTCAATTTGTTTGCTCCTCTTGCAGAAAATCCTCGGTTTTTACCTAATCAGATATCAGATACCTGTAGCCGGTGATAGAAATGAGCGTTAGGTACTTTTATACTACTATTAAAGCGATTGAAGGCGATCGAGTTTTCTGGTGCGAAGTGCCACAATTAAGAAAATCGATCAATGCGATCGCTGGAAGCGTGGCCGATGATGAAGCGGTGTATTTTTATCTGTGGCAATGGTTACAGAATGATCCTAATAACCAATTAGTCAAGTCCCATTGGATGGTTTTCTTACAATATCGCTCCTGTATGGTAACTCAAAGGGTTTATCAAAATGTCGGTCATCGGATCGATGCTGATTATGAAACCCTCTTCTACTATTTGCTGAATTTGCTTTCTACGGCAATCACCAACAATCCTCGCAATTTTTACGGTAACTTTCAGGATAACAAGACCAAACCGGGATTTTTTCGCTTAATCTTAGAAAAATGGACAGATAAAAAATTGAGAAATACTCTCTATAATTTTCTGCGAGGAGAGTATAAAACGATTGGCAGGACTAATCTCGGTATAGTCAGTCTTTTTAGTGCGAATAAAATTCAAAAAGTTTTACGAACATCGGGTATCTTTACCGAGAATCATCTGCTAATATTTAACTGTTTTCGAGAGGTTAAAAAAGCTTCTCTTAGATCATTGGATAAGTGGCAAGAGGAGGATTGGCAACAGGTAATCGATCGCCTACAGCAGTTACAACCGCAAGTTATTCTCACCCTTGAGGAAGTGCAAGCAAAACTCAATCAAATAGGGGAGATAATGCGTAATCATATCGATCCTGCTTACTCTAAATTTGAGCCTAATAATTATGACGATAATAGCAATTACTTTTGGGAAAATATCCCCAGCAAGAAGCCAAGTAAAGATTTACTACAACAGCAAGAAATCCAGGAAGATATTAATAAGTTATTAATCACTCTTGAGGATGAAGTTAAACAGATTGCATATTGTTACTATCATCAAAAGATGACGCAAGCACAGATCGCTAATCGATTGGGAGTTCACTCATCTACTATTAGTCGAGAAATAACCCAATTATGTAAAAAATTTTATCAGCTACTCTGTGCAAGAGAAGGCAAAGATTGTCCTATTTTGTTAAATGAGATTAAATTACAATCTCGGCAAAAACAAGAGATCGATGCTTATCTGGAATATTTTTGTCAGTCCTACTTAACTCAAATCTAATCTGTTAGGAGATACCATGAAAGTCAACCTCGATATTTTGCAACAAATTAACCCGAAATCCCTTTGGCTAACTTTTTCGGAAACAGAGATTAAACAAGCTCGATCGATTCTCGGTCAATACTCTAATCAAACCGCCAAAAATCAGGCTTTGATTAATTACTTGGTGCAAATATGCTTAAGCAATTGGCTGAAAGATAATCTTGATTGTTCCCTTCAAACAACACCTAAAAACCATCAGTATCTTTGGGAGTTTATTAACGGGTTTACTTGGCAAATTCAAGACAAAAAAGTTACTACTATTCCCAGTCAAGCTATTGACATTGAGGGATTGACAATAGAGCAAGAATGGGTTGATATTCCCGATTTAGCGGCAGATTTTTATCTAGGGGTGCAGGTAGATTTAGCAGAAAAATTTCTCAATATCTGGGGTTTTATATCCAGAAAAGATGTTAAAAATCTCGCAGAATACGATCCAATTTACCATCAATATTATTTGGACAGTGAGCAAATTATTGATGATTTAGATATTCTTTGGCAGAGTTGTTTAGAGGGAGAGAGTGAACAAGAAAAACTGGAATCTTTAGCAAATTTATCGCCAGCAACAGCAGAAAATTTAATTAAAAAGTTAGGTCAAGTTTCACCCTATTCTCCGAGATTAGATATTAGTTGTCAGCAGTGGTTAGCTTTGTTGAATAATCAACAATGGCGAGAAAAACTTTATCAGCAGCGTTTAGAGGTAATCCCCACCAAACTTAGTCAATGGTTGCAGGGAATTATTACAGAGAAATGGCAGGAAATCCTCAGCACCATCGACAATTATCGTCCAATTAATCCGGGTTTTTTGTTGGCTGCTGAAAAAATCAGCGGCCGACAATCTCTGACAGATATTCAGCGAGAAATTAGACAACTGTATGCTAGTCAAAAAGAGGTGGAATTTTGGGAACATTTAACCCCACAGGAAGCTTTAGCAAAACTGCAACATCAAACCCAAGATGAAACTATTCGCTGGCAAGCAGCCGAATATCTCTGGAATATTGATCCTCATTATCCTAATGCTGCTATCCGTAAAATGCTCGATGTGGGTAGTCAATTAATGGGTTATAAAATCGCTTTAATGGTGGGAGTTTTATCGACCAGTCACCAGAGAATTGCTGTCTTAATTCGTGCCTATGCCATGGACAATTTTGCCAAGCTACCCCCCGGTTTATCTTTGCAAATTAGCGATGAAATAGGCCAATTAATCCCCGGTTTAGAAGCAAGAGCAAGGGAGAAACCCTTAGATAGCTATCTACAGCTTTATTTTCTAGCTGATGCCGACGATCGCTTTAATGTTAACCTAAGCTTAGGGGACAGTAGCATTACCGAACAGTTTAGGATTTAATAGAGATAGCAGAAAATGTCAAGGGTAAAGACATGAGCAGAGTTGTGATTCTGAAAATTGGTGATGGCAGTTTTGAAACGGGATTTTCCGTCACTCTAGAAATTCGTGACAATCATCTCTTGATAGCACCTTTTGCTGACGGGAAATTAGTCCCTAACCTTGACATTGCTGCCGCTTTGCAAAATTATCGTCGAGCTTATTATCATTGGGTAGAAAGTCAACCCAGTTTAGGAATTACCGTTCCTCATAGTATGATCACCCATGCAGCGGTAGGTGATCCTAGAGACAACCTCAGAAAAGCCACTCAAACTTTAAAAGATAGCTTAAATGAATGGCTAAATTCCAGTTCTCTGAGTTCGATACAAAATCGTATCTTGTTCCATATAGGTACTGAGTCAGAAGTAAGATTTTTTATCCAAACTACCCACTTTGATTTACAACAAATTCCCTGGGAGTGTTGGAATTTTTTACGGGATTGGTGGAATGATGTGGAAATTGCTCTTACTATCCAGAGAAATCCTCCGATAATTAACCTTACTCCTCCGATTCATGTTTTAGTAATTTTGGGTAATATTGACATCGAAAACGAGCGTAATTCCCTGTGTTTATCCAGTTTGCAAACGGCACTAGGAAACCAAGATAAGGTTTCTATGAAAATATTGAGTCCCAGTTCAGATCCTCCTCTTTCAACGGAAAATATTCAGAATGAGTTGATCAAAAATCCATGGGATATTGTAGTTTATTTAGGTCATAGTCGAACCAGTAGCGACGGACATGATGGAGTTTTTATCATTGATAATGATACGGCTTTATCTCCCGAACATAATTTAAGAAATTCCCTAGAAATAGCTGTTAAAAAAGGCTTAAAACTTGTTATCTGTAACTCCTGCGATGGGTTAGGTATTGGTCGTCAGTTGGCTAATATCGGAGTACCGCATATTATTGTTATGAAAGAACCCATCGCTGTGCGGGTTGCTTTGAGATTTCTAGAAGTTTTTCTTCCCAATTTTCTTGAACATAAATCCCTACAGGAATCCTTAACAAGCGCTCGACAAGAATTAAGATTACATGAATTTGAGAAGGATGCTGCTAGTTCTTCTTTACTGCCTCGTTTGATAGAAAATCCTGAAGAACCACCGTTAATTTTACCTTTACCCCCTGAAAATACGGAGGAAAATCACCAAAATAGTTATGAGCAAAGTTGGCCTTTACGTCTATCTAGTCGCTGGAAACAAGCTCTGTTATTTATTTTAAGTATTCTGGTAACTTTATCAGTTTTATATTGGGGAGGAGTATTTTCCGATGATGCTAGTAAATACCCAGAAATTAGCCTAGGTGAAGAAATATTATTAAAGACAAACCGACAAGATAACATTATTGAACGGGGAAGACAAGCTTTTAAAAACCAAGAATATAAACAAGCAATTCAACTTTTTAAACAATCCCTTGATCGCTTGCCCAATAATCCAGAGATTCGCATCTATTATAATAACGCTCGTGCGGCCTATCAAGACAGAAATCCCTTAAAAATTGCCACCAGTGTTCCTCTTGGTAATAATCCAGAAATTGCTCAGGAAATTTTACGAGGTATTGCTTTATTGCAACAGGAGTTAAACGATGAACAGGCCAAAAACCCCGAGTTTCACTTTCTACAGGTAGTGGTCGCTAATGATAATAATAGCCCCGTAGATGCCAAAGATCGAGCCGAAAAATTTGTTAAGGATCGCTCAATTATAGCAGTGGTTGGTCATAATGCTTCTGCTGCTAGTGAAGCGGCCAAAGATAGCTATGTACAAGGGAAAATTGTTGCCCTATCTCCCACCAGCTTTTCCCCGAAAATCTCCGGTAATGGCTATGTGTATAAGATGGTTCCCGATCTGGAAACTTTTGCCACAACCTTAAGTGAATACATCCGCAAACAAACTGACAAGCTAATTATCCAAAACCCCACTAATTTAATTTGTTACGATAATCGCTCTGGGGATAATTATAACTTCGCTCAAAAATATAGAAACATTCTTCTCGGTCAGCAGTTTCAAAAAGTCATTAAAGATGCAGATTTTGACTGCAATATCGAGCCAAAAAATAATTTAGATCAAGAGAAAATTTATCAAAAAATCGCTCAATACCAAGTAAATATTCTCATGGTTGCTCCCTATATTGACGATCTGAAAAGAGCCGTCAGTATCTTTAAGCAACGTCCCGCACAACAGTTAAACTTAGTGATTTTAGGTTCCCCCACCTTTCAAAGTTATCTCACCCTTGCAGAAGGTAAACAAGGAGTAGAAAATTTAGTTATCACCGTGCCTTGGTATGATCTCAAACAAGATAATTATATCCACAGTTTTTGGCAAAATAAGATCAATGTTTGGCGCACTCCCATGGCCTACGATGCGACCAAAGTTATCCTCACCGCTTTGCGACAGTTATACCAACAAAGACAAAAATTCGATCGAGAATTATTAAATCAAGTTTTAAGAAACGATTTTTCTATCGAAGGAATGACTGGCACTGTTAGATTCGATGAGAATGGTGTCCGCAACATGAACAATAATCCTGATGATCGCCGCTACTTGATTCTACAGGTCAAAAAGGGTCAATTTGTCCCCCTCGCTCCCATTAAATCTGCCGGTCCAGTCTAAACCTTCCTATCCTTGTCAAGACTTTTTACAAAACTTAACCTTACCCACTGCATCAAAGTTAGCCATCACTCCTAATTAACAGGTAACACCTCTAGGAGACAAACGGCATGAAATTGTTCAAAAAATTAACCCCAAAGGCCTTGATTTTTTGGCTGATCGGTGATAGGGCCGGCAATTCTCTCGTTGCGATCTGGAATTGGTTGTGGGGTATTCCTATCGAATCCGGCGGAAAAATTGCCGTAGAATCGGCCAAAGAATCCCTAGAATTGATGCAAAAATCCCTAGCGGAATTGACAGAATCGGTGGCGAAAGTAGTAGCAGCCCAGCAATCAGCCCAAGCACAATACGAGGCGAAAAAACAGGAACACACAAACTACTTGCAACAGGCTGTCACCGCTCAAAAAAAAGGTCTTCAAGAAGCGGCAAGACTCGCTATGGTTAAGGTTATCTCCCTAGAAAAAATTCTACCCGCCATGAAAGATCGGGTTGATAATGCCGAAAAAGTGGTCATTGCTGCTAAGGAAAAACTTCGCAAAGAGCAGGAAAAAATCGAGCATTATAAGTTAGAAATGAGCAACTTAAAAGCGATTAGTTCCATGAATGAGGCTTTAGGTAAAATAAACGAATTTGATAGTAGTCTCAACCTCAATACCTCCCGCGATCGCTTTGAGGATGCCAATGAAGCGATTAAAGACCGTTATCGAAAAGAAAACGCCTATAGTGAATTAAGCGAGAACTATAGCGAGAAATTAGCTCAAGAAATCGATTTCTTAAGCCTTGATGACGAAATTAACCGCCGTTTAGCCGAATTCAATCAGCAAAGTTAAGGAGTAAAGCGATGACAAAGACCAGCAAAAAAGCGGGTTTACCGCCAATTTCCTATGTTTTACTGGGGTTGATCGGTTGGTTTCTTTTTCCCCAAATATTGGCAATATTTGCCCCAAAAGCCGATAATAATCCCCGCATCAGTTACGGCAATCATCTCCTGATCAAAACTAATTCTAACACCACCAAAGAATCAGCGATCGCTGCTATTGCTCAAGGTGATCACCAAGAAGCAGAGCAACTCCTGCAAAAATCCCTCGCTCAACGTCCCAACGATCCCGAAAGCGTAATTTATCTCAGCAACCTGCAAACTGGCTCAAATCCCTTTAAAATCGCCGTTGTTGTGCCAGCTACAACTAATCCCAACGTCGCTCAGGAAATATTGCGAGGAGTCGCCAGCGCACAAACCCAGATCAATCAACAGGGAGGGATCAACGGCAGAAAACTGATGGTTATCGTGGTTAATGACGATAATCAGCCGCAGATATCGAAAGAGGTAGCCGGTGAATTAGTCAAAAATCCCGATATTATCGCTGTTGTCGGTCATAATGCCTCCGATGCCAGTTTAGCCGCCGCTCCCATCTACGAAAAAGGCGGTTTGGTGATGATTTCTCCCACCTCCCTGGCTAATAATCTCTCCGGTGCGGGAAATTATATCTTTCGTCTGGTGGCTTCTAACGGCAAAATTACGGAAACCTTAGCAAATTACATAGTAAATACAGCTAAAGTCCAGAAAATTGCTTTTTGCTACGATTCTCAAGCTCCCGATAATATTTCCTTTAAAGATGAGTTGATGGCTAATGTGGCGAAAAAAGGCGGTCAAATTGTGCCGATTGTCTGCGATCTGAGTGTCCCCAATTTTAAGGCCGATCAAGCCCTTAATCAGGCGATTTCTGGGGGTGCTAACGGCCTATTTGTCGTCGCTCATGTTGATCGTCTCGATCCCGTTTTTGAGGTTATTCGCTCCAATCGTCAGCGTTTGCCTCTGTTTAGTAGTCCCACCCTCTACAATATTCGCACCCTCGAAGATGGCGGCAAAAACGCCCAAGGTTTAACCCTTGCCGCACCCTGGCACCCATCGCTTAACCAGACTTTTGCCAATCTTATGCAGGAACAGTGGCGCGGTCCGGTTAGTTGGCGCACAGCCACCAGTTTTGACGCTACACGGGTGATTATTGCCGGTTTAAGGGAAAATACTCAACGTCAGGGCCTACAGTCCAGGCTGCGCTCCGGGAATTTTCATCAAACAGGGGCCACCGGAAAAATTAGCTTTGATCCCAATACTGGCGATCGCATCGGTCAACCGGTCTTAATTCAAGTGCGATCGACTCCCTCCGGTGAGCAGTTTGTCCCTTTACCTTGAAAAGTCCCCAGTCCACAAAAGTCGGGAGAGCTGCCAACTCTTCCCCCCAAAAAATCTCAAAAATTACAATTATTTCAATGTTCAACCCTGAGCGAGAAATGAATGGCTAATATGTTAAAATATGCCTAAGTAGGTAGGTTTTAAAAATTGTCAGATTCCCCCTTATTAAGGGGAGCAGGGGGCATCCGCACCCCCCTTATTAAGGGGGGCAGGGGGGATCAAAGGCAAAATCTATCTTCAATTAAATTATAACTACTTACTTATGGATATCGTTATTATCGAAGATGAAATTGAAATCGCCCATTTGATTCAGCAAACTTTAGAGCGGGAGTCCTTTACTTGTCATCTGGCTTATAATGGTAGGGTAGGACTAGAACTATTTTATCAAAAGCAACCAGACTTAGTTATTTTAGATTTAATGTTACCCGAATTAGACGGACTGGAATTGTGTGCTAGAATTCGCCAAAAACCGGGGACAAAAGACCCCTATATTTTAATGTTAACCGCTAGGGGAGAAGAAATCGATCGCATTATCGGTCTATCTACGGGAGCCGACGATTACATGGTCAAACCCTTTAGTCCCCGGGAATTAACCGCTCGCGTAAGGGCATTATTAAGACGTAGTTTAAGACACGATAGCCAACCCCAACAACTCCATCGCAGCCGTCATTTTATTATCGACTTAGATCAACATTCTGCTGTTCGTAAATTGGAAGGAATGCCAGAGGAACCCCTCGATTTAACCACCTTAGAATTTAATTTATTAGCTACCTTTGTCAGTTATCCCAATCGCGTCTGGAGTCGCACCCAATTAATCGATAATCTCTGGGGAAATGATTTTTTTGGCGATGAAAGGGTAGTAGATACCCATATCCGACGCTTACGCAAAAAAGTAGAACCCGATCCTGCTAATCCGATCTTTATCAAAACTGTAGTCGGTGTCGGTTATAAATTTGAGGATGACATTATTTAGGAGCTGCTGAAAAAGTTTGTTGGTGGGGTTAGTAGTCAGGAGTCGGGAGTCAGTATTCAGGAGACGGTCGGCAGTATTCAGGAGATCAGTAGCTGGTTATAATTAAATTAAAAATAGATTTTAGGTTCGATCCCCCCTTAGTACTAGGGTGAATTCATAGTAGGGTTGATTCATGAATCAACCCTACCCTTAGTCCCCCCTTGATAAGGGTGGTGTCTGATAATTTTTAACGCCTACCTACTTAGGAGATGGCTTTTATTTATTCTCCCCACTTCCCCACACCCCACACCCCAACCCCAACCCCACACCCCACTTCCCCACTTCCCCACTTCCCCGCCCCCCACACCCCAACCCCAATAAAAAATTCTCCCTAAAGGCATTTAAGCAGTCTTTAACCCTTATGTGCTACAATTTTTGAAGATTTTGCCATTCATTTAGGTTCAATCAGGGATCACAGCCTTTTTAGGGAAATTTTATGACAAGTAACTACGGCGCGGAACAGATACAAGTTCTCGAAGGGTTAGAACCAGTCAGGAAGCGGCCGGGGATGTATATCGGTACGACCGGGCCGCGGGGACTACATCATTTAGTCTATGAAGTGGTGGACAACTCGATCGATGAGGCCCTAGCGGGTTACTGTACTCATATCGAAGTGGATATCAAGGCCGATGGTTCCGTCAGCGTCACCGACGATGGCCGGGGTATTCCCACCGATGTCCACCCCACCACGGGTAAATCTGCCCTCGAAACCGTTCTCACTATACTTCATGCCGGCGGTAAATTTGGCAGTGGTGGTTATAAAGTGTCGGGAGGGTTACACGGAGTCGGGATTTCCGTCGTTAATGCCCTTTCTGCATGGGTCGATGTCACCGTCTGGCGCGATCATAAAGTACATACCCAACGCTACGAAAGAGGTATACCCGTCACAGAATTGGTCAGCAGTCCCAGTCAAGAGGAAAAAACGGGAACTAGGGTTAATTTCCTGCCAGACACCGAAATTTTTAGCCAAGGCATCGAATTTGATTACAGTACCCTCTCCGGACGTTTACGAGAACTAGCCTACTTAAATGCCGGTGTTAAAATCACCTTTAGCGATTACCGTCCCGAAGAACCCCACATCGAAACCTATTGTTATGAGGGGGGTATTAAAGAATACGTCGCCTATATGTGTCGGGAAAAAGAAACCCTGCACAAAGATATTATCTATGTATCGGGGGAAAAGAACGGAATTAATATCGAAGTGGCGTTTCAGTGGTGTATAGATGCCTATAGCGACAATATTCTCGGTTTTGCTAATAATATCCGCACCATTGACGGGGGAACCCATCTAGAAGGATTAAAGGCAGTTCTGACTCGTACTTTAAATAATGTTGCTCGTAAACGCAATAAAATTAAAGAAAACGAGCCTAATCTAGCGGGGGAAAACGTCCGCGAGGGTTTAACCGCCGTTATTTCCGTAAAAGTCCCCGAACCGGAATTCGAGGGACAAACCAAGACCAAATTGGGTAACACCGAAGTCCGGGGTATTGTTGATTCCCTGGTGGGGGAAACTCTCAACGAATACCTAGAACAAAATCCCCAAGTGGCCGACACGATTATCGAAAAAGCAGTACAAGCGTACAAGGCGGCGGAAGCGGCCCGACGGGCCCGGGACTTAGTACGACGGAAATCGGTTCTGGAATCCTCACCTTTACCGGGTAAATTGGCTGATTGTAGCGAAAGAGACCCAGAAAGGTCAGAAATTTACATCGTTGAAGGGGACAGCGCTGGTGGTTGTTTTCATGGTGATACAGAAATCGCCCTTGTCGATGGACGCAACCTCAGTTTTAAACAGCTAGTGACCGAACAAGCCCAAGGAAAGGAACATTTTTGTTATACCATTCGTGACAATGGCACGATCGGGGTTGAACGAGTTATTAATGCCCGCATCACCAAAAAAGACGCAGAAGTAATTAAAATTACTCTCGATCATGGTGAAGCGATTATTTGTACTCCTGACCATCTTTTCCTGTTAAGAGATGGTAGCTATAAACCTGCTGCGGCTTTAACTCCAGAAGATGCTTTAATGCCTTTGTATCGGAAATTGTCCGCTCTTCATGACCCCGGAATCACCATTAACGGTTATGAAATGGTCTGGAATCCCGCTTCCGATTCTTGGTTGTTCACTCATGCGATCGCTGATGGGTATAATCGTTGGCAGGGAATTAACACAATCAAGAAAACTTACTATCAAAAAACCCTAGCGACCTTAAAACAAATTGAGATCGAACGAGGTTATATTGATTTGGAAGCTTATCAAAAATATCGGCTTCAGACGCGGGATAAATCAATATTGCGATTTGATTCTTTCTGCGATCGCTACTTTGATGGTGATAAAAATAAAGCCTTAGAAGCGGTGGCTAATTACAATCATCGAGTTGTGGCGATCGAGCGATTAGAAACAAGATTCGATGTCTATGATATCGAGGTTCCTCATACCCATAACTTTGCCCTTGCTTCCGGTGTTTTCGTCCATAACAGTGCCAAACAAGGGCGCGATCGTCGTTTTCAAGCGATTCTACCTCTGCGGGGAAAAATCCTCAATATCGAAAAAACCGATGATGCCAAAATCTACAAAAATACGGAAATTCAATCCTTAATTACAGCCCTCGGTTTAGGGATTAAAGGAGAAGATTTCGACCCCTCACAATTGCGCTATCATCGCATTGTTTTAATGACTGACGCTGATGTGGATGGCGCACACATCCGAACTTTGTTGTTAACTTTCTTCTATCGTTATCAGAAGAATTTAATTGACCAAGGTTATGTATATATCGCCTGTCCTCCTCTCTATAAATTGGAACGCGGTAAAAATCATTCCTACTGCTATAGCGATCGAGAATTACAGCAAAAGATAGCGGAATTTCCCTCCAATGCTAACTACACAATCCAACGTTTTAAAGGGTTAGGAGAAATGATGCCCCAACAACTTTGGGATACTACCATGAATCCCGAAACTCGCACTTTAAAACGGGTGGAAATCGAAGACGCGGCCAAAGCTGAGGAATTATTTACCATTCTTATGGGCGATCGAGTTGCCCCCCGGCGAGAATTTATCGAAACCCACGGATCACGTTTAAATCTTACGGATTTGGACATTTAAACGGTAACTTTGGGCTGTGTTAGTCTAGGCTAATACAGCCCCCGATAAAATCCCCAAATCCAGTTACTAATCGGAGGGTTAGGGATTCAAGGAAACTGGGGTGCATTCCACGACTTCATCGAAAAAATCAGCCGGCAGCGGTGGATTACCGGGGTCTTCTAGGGCGTTTTTTTCAATTTCCGCCTCGCTCATCCCTTTAACTTTCTTCCAGTCTGTTTTGCCTTTCAACTTCGCCCACTGTTCGCGGGTGACTCTGGTAATATGTTCTTCGTTCACGGTTGTTAGCCCTCCTAGCACTAATTATTCGACGAACCGAGCCACGCCATGTATAAACCACCACCAAAACGATATTATCGATTGTAGCCACTAGAATCACTCGAATTTCGCCGTAATTCTGACGGTTATCCACGCGCTCGATTATCGGCCCGCTAAAAATCGCTTCCAGGTCGGCGAAATCTATGCCGTGTTTTTCTATATTAGCCTGACGCTTATCGAAAATTTGGGTTAAAACCCCGTCGTTTTACGACGGCTTTTCCTGATCTTTGATATAAGACTTAAGAACTTCCAGTGGCGCACCTCTCAGTTATCAGTTATCAGTTATCAGTTATCAGTGGGTAAGTTATCAGTTATCAGATGTGAGTTTTTAAGTGTGCAGTATTAAATAGAAGTTTCCTACTGTCTTTTTACTGATTACTGAT
>NZ_JADBSZ010000006.1:0-7311 GCF_020246425.1 Microcystis sp. M079S1 | reverse complement strand
TGTGCTTGTTTTGACAAAAAAACACCTATTTCTGGGTTGACATACTGAATCATTAAATCTCTGACTGTCTCCTCTATCTCTGCCAAGTTATTAAATTTATCAACTTGGGATTGTTCATAAAGACATTGCCCTAACTCTTGACATAACTCTTTAATTCTTTTTTCATTTTCTGATCACATTGAATTATTCCTTAATTGAGATGATTTTGAGTTTTAGTCTCTCGTCATTGTACACTATTTCTTTTCACTTGCAAAACCAAATTTTGCTGATCGCTGGTTTTTCCTAAGTGTTTATACTCATCGCAGAACTGAGATGCTCCCAAACAATGATTAACACCAAATCCGCTTTTAATAGCATGATTAACTCCCAATCTAAGTTTAAAAAGCCTGCTCCCCGCTCCCCTATACCTTCTAAACAGGATTTAGTATAACCAATGAGGCCCGGGTTAGCTTATGAAAATTGTCTCAAATGTACTTGACAAAAAAGACTGGATGCTGTAAGAAAAATGTTGATCAAATTCAATTATAATTAACTTCTTATTCAAAATTTTAGTTAATTATGCGTTACAAACTTTTAGGTAATAGTGGTCTGCGAGTTTCCGAACTATGTCTAGGAACGATGACATTCGGGGAAGATTGGGGTTGGGGGTCGGATAAAGAGGAAAGTCGGGCAGTTTTTCGGGCTTTTGCGGAAGCGGGCGGCAATTTTCTCGATACCGCTAATCTCTACACTAACGGAACCAGTGAAACATTAGTGGGGGAATTTGTCAAGGGCGATCGAGAAAAATGGGTAATCGCCACGAAATATTCTCTCAACACCCGCCCCGGCGATGTCAATGCCTGCGGAAATCATCGAAAAAACCTCTTTCAAGCGGTAGAGGCTAGTTTAAAGCGTTTAGGTACTGATTACATCGATTTACTCTGGCTTCATCTTTGGGACTCTCTCACTCCTATCGAAGAAGTGATGCGCGCTTTCGATGATTTGGTCAGGATGGGAAAAGTCCTTTATATCGGCATTTCTGACAGTCCTGCTTGGATTGTCTCCCAAGCGAACACCCTGGCCACCCTACGGGGATGGACACCCTTTATCGGACTACAAATAGAATATTCTCTCAAAGAACGCACCCCCGAACGGGAATTATTGCCCATGGCCAAAGCATTAAATATCGGGGTGACAGCTTGGAGTCCCCTGGGAGGAGGAGTTTTAACGGGAAAATATAATCAACCCAATCCCGTCGATGGTCGTTTAAGCATGACCGACCAACCTTTTCAAATTTTTGATCGCGATCTGAAAATTACTGAGACTGTCCTAGAGATAGCCAGAGAAATTGAGAAATCACCGGCACAAGTGGCATTAAATTGGCTAAGAAATCGACCTAACGCCGTAATTCCTATCATTGGCGCTCGAAAATTGTCCCAATTGCAGGATAATTTAGCCTGTGTGGATTTTAACCTGACTGGGGAACAACTGCAACGACTCGATAATATCAGTGCCATTTCCCTCGGTTTTCCCCACGAACTTTTAGCCAGTCAATTTGTTCGCGATATCCTATTAGGAGGAGTAGCGGCACAATTGGACCGATGATGGAAGTCTTTGTTTATGGAACACTGAAACCTAAGGAGAGTAACTATTCTGCCTACTGTGCAGGAAAAGTGATCAACTCTAAAACCGCCTACACAAAGGGGCATTTATACCATCTTACCGCCCTCGGTTATCCCGGACTGACCGAGGGGGATGGCTGGGTGAAGGGAATTTTATTGACTTTTAACGCAGATTATGATATTGGGCTTTTGGATGGTTTGGAAGATTATCAACCCGGCAGAGATCCAGAAGAAAACGAGTATCAGCGTCGCAGAATTCCTATTTATAATCTAGAGCGAGAATTAATCGGCGAAGCTTGGGGATATATGATGACACCGGCAAAAATAGCTTTTCATGGCGGTATTTGGCTGCCTTCCGGTTGGTGGACCAGTAGCGATCGAGAATAGGGATGAGGGGGCCGATTCTGTTAAGATATACAAATTAAAAGCTTAATCGTGAAAAAATTATGTATCTACTCCTAGAAGTGGCCAGTGGCAAATTCCCCGTTTATTTTGTGGCAGTTTATGTGGTCGGTTTTCTCGCTGCTGTCACCATCGGTTCGATCGCTTGGTACAATTCTAAACGCCCGGTCGGTTGGGAAGATGCCCAAAGACCCGATATTGTCCCCGAAGTGAAGACAGAGGTGGATTCTGATTCTCAATCCTAGAAAAAGGCAGTGATCAGTTATTTTAGCCGTCAGCTTTTTCTCCCTTCTCAGCAATCAGGTTGGTCGCGGGGGCTAAAGACCTTACTAGGTGCTGATTTCAGGCATTTCAGCCTTATTGGCTGCCTAAACGTTTCCCAGCGAACAGAAACACGATCGATCAACCAAGGTCGATCGCAAATCGCTATGATAGAATATCGGGTCTTTAATTTCCGTCCCCTCCTCCTCTTATGAAACTGCCTGTCGTCGCTATCATCGCTAGGATATTTAGTTGACAAGAGGCTCCGAATACGATAGTATTCAACCATGAAACAACAAATTATCGACTTATTTTCTGGTGCGGGCGGATTGACCACGGGATTTCATTTAGCCGGGTTTGAATCTATCTGTGCAATTGATGTAAATGCGAAAGCATTAGCAACCTATCAACATAATTATCCTAAAACACGCACTTTTCAGGAAGACATCCGCAAAGTTAATCCATCAGAACTGCGCTTATACTTAGGTTTACAAAGAGAAGAATTAACCGCCCTTATCGGGGGTCCACCCTGTCAAGGATTTTCACGAAATATCCCAGCTGGGTATCGCTATCTTAATGATTCTCGCAATCATTTATATAAGTCTTTCTTAGGATTTGTTCAAGAGTTTCGTCCTCTTCATGTAGTCATGGAAAATGTTCCTGAAATTTTGAAAGCTTATGGCGGTATCATCAGAGATGAAATTGTAGCACATTTAGAATCTTGGGGTTATCAAGTAGTTACTACTTCCCTAAACGCCGCTTATTATGGAGTGCCACAAACTCGCTCAAGAGCCTTTTTTTTAGCTAGTCTAGAGCGTTTACCATCCCTTCCCCAAGCAACTCATTCTGGTGATATCAGAAGTGATTATAAAGCTGTAAAATCTTGGACACAGCTTACTTTACTAGAACCAAATATTGCCCCAGTTACTACTGTTAAAGATGCCATTAGTGATTTACCTACTTTAGAAGCAGGACAAGCTTATGATCACGAAATTTATACTAGGGAACCCGAGACCATATATCAACAGAAGATGCGTGAGCAAAGTCAAAAAATTGTTAATCATATTGCCCGTGCTTTAACACCAATTCAAATGTCAAGAGTGCAAATTCTGGCGGAAGGACAAGATGCGAGAGATTTACCTGCTGAATTAGCACCGAAAAAACACTATAGCGGGGCCTATGGTCGACTTTCTTGGGATAAACCAGCAAGAACAATTACAAGGTGGTTTTTTCATCCCGGTTCTGGCAGATTTTTTCATCCGACCCAGAATCGGACAATCACAATTCGTGAAGCAGCAAGATTACATTCTTATCCCGATCATTTTCACTTTTTAGGGACTTATACTGATATGGCCTCTCAAATTGGAGAATCTGTGCCACCACTGTTAGGCAAAGTGGTAGCAGACTCTATGGGACAAAATCTTGAGTATTAGTTTGGGTTTGTAGCGCTGCAAAAATTGTCTCCACATATCGATCTATTGTCAGACGAGTTCTCTCAATTCTCAGACGAATAGCGGCAGCGGGGATTGTTCTGCTTCTAAACAACTGTTTCTGATTTTTGTACCAAACTAACTGAGTTTTGCCAGCGATGCTTCCCTGTAAACCTGCCCCTACTCCCCCAGTTTTTTTATCTATTGCCCATGCCCAAGAAAAAACATTAGGATCAAGAGGATTAAGGGGGTATTCACAGTAAACATATTCATTGCCCTCTCGGTTTTTTAGCAATATTCCCTCATAGCTGTTGATGACATTTTGAGCAGTTTGACTGGAGCGAATCTTCTCGTTCCAGTGTTGAATAATAGCGGTTCCCAGTTGTGCGGGGGAAGATTGCAGATTCAAAGAGGGAACCCCAAGTTGAATGGCTTTTTTGATAATATCTGCTCGTTGAATTACGAACAAAAAGGTATTATCTGTAGTTAAACTATTCAGTTGTAGAGATTTTAGCGACCAACCACTGGCAGTTTTACTGTCCACTGCATCGTAGAGTAGTTTGCTTCTGCCTAGGGCAGGATCGGATAAAGGAATATTCTTGATATAATGAAAAATTGCTTCCCAGCTATAATCCTCGATCGAGCCAATCAATGGTGAGGCAATTGCGGCTAGAATGGCCTGCTTTAGTCTTTTAGTCTCGTCGTTCGTTAACACTTAGGGATTCCTCTACGGAATACAAAAATTCACTCATCCTCAGACCTAAAGCATTAGTAATATGACTAAGCACTCTCACCGATGGACTTTTTAATCCTCGCTCTAGTTGACTGATGTAAGTTCTATGCAGACCTGTTACTTCCGCCAAATACTCTTGCGACCACCCTTTTTCTTGGCGATAACGCTGTAGCTCTCGTCCTAAAATTTGCTCTAGTTGACCAGATTGCATAACCTGAATTCTAGTCTTTTGTATACCAAAGTTCTACAGACTAAAGTATTCAATGTCTCAGTGCCGAACAGAAACAGATAAATCAACCAAGGTCGATCGCAAATCGCTATGATAGAATATTGGGTCTTTAATTTCCGTCCCCTCCTCCTCTTATGAAACTGCCTGTCGTCGCTATTATCGGTCGTCCCAATGTGGGCAAATCCACCCTCGTCAATCGTATCGCTGGAGATCAACAGGCGATCGTTTTCGATCAACCCGGGATTACCAGAGATCGCACCTATCAACCAGCTTTCTGGTGCGATCGAGATTTTCAAATTGTCGATACAGGGGGGCTAGTTTTTAACGATGACAGCGAATTTCTCCCTTTAATCCGCGAACAGGCTTTAATCGCCCTAGCAGAGGCAAGTGTGGCGATTTTTGTCGTCGATGGGCAAGGGGGAATTACCGCCGGCGATCGAGAAATTGCCGCTTGGTTACGACAGCAAAATGTCCCGATACTTTTGGCCGTCAATAAATGTGAATCGGTGGAACAGGGTATCCTGCAAGCGACGGAATTCTGGGAATTAGCCATCGGTGAACCCTTCCCCATCTCGGCCATTCACGGCTCTGGTACGGGAGAACTACTCGATGCGGTGATTAAATATTTGCCACCCGCGGCGGAAATTACCGAAAATGAAGAAATTAAAGTGGCAATTATCGGTCGTCCTAACGTGGGTAAATCCAGTCTCCTCAATGCTTTAACTGGACAACAACGGGCGATCGTCAGTCCGATTTCGGGAACCACCAGAGACTCGATCGATACTTTAATTGAACGAGAAGGACAGGTTTATCGGTTAATTGACACCGCTGGCATTCGCCGTAAGAAGAATGTGGACTATGGAGCCGAATTTTTCAGTATTAACCGTGCTTTTAAGGCAATTCGCCGGTCTGACGTGGTGCTATTCGTCATCGATGTGCTAGATGGTGTCACCGAACAGGATTTAAAATTAGCGGGACGAATTATTGAAGAAGGGCGCGCGGTGGTGCTAGTAGTCAATAAATGGGATGCGGTGGAGAAAGACACCTACACCATCAATACTTACACCAAAATGCTCCAAGATCGGCTGTATTTTATGGATTGGGCAGAAATGATCTTTGTCAGCGCCATGACGGGGCAAAGAGTCACCAAAATCCTCGAATTAGTCGATATTGCCGCCGAATCTCACCGTCGTCGCGTCAGTACCTCGGTAATCAACGATGTGATCGAAGAGGCGGTTAAGTGGCACAATCCCCCCACCACCAGGGGCGGAAAACAGGGGAAACTATACTATGGCACGCAAGTATCGAGTCAACCCCCCACGATCGCCCTTTTCGTTAACGATCCCCAGCGCTTTAATGATAACTATCGCCGTTACATCGAAGGGCAATTCCGGCAACAGTTAGGCTTTAAAGGAACCCCGATCCGCTTAATCTGGCGCGGCAAACCGGCGCGAGAAGTGGAAAAAACGGTTAATAGAGCCACCAAGGTCTAATTTATGGATTTATTGCGAAGTTTGCCCATCGGTCTTTATCTCGATCAACCGATTACCCGACTACATCAACTAGATGCGCGGGTAAAATTTATCTGGTTAATGGCTTTTTTAGCAGCACCTTTATTAGCTAATCCTTGGTGGCGTTTAGCTTTGGTGGGATTGTTAATGTTTTTAACCCTGTTAGCTCCTATTCCCCCCCGCGTCTGGCGGCAACAGATGGGCTGGCTGATATTTTTAGCGATTATCGTCTTTCTGATTACTGCTATCACTCCCGATGGTTTAGGGGTGAGTATTCAGCCGCGTTTACCGGATGAAGGGCTGAATTTACCGCCAGCAAGTGATTATCAGTATGTTTTATGGGATAGAGGTCGTTTATTTGTTACCCGACGTTCTTTGGAATTAGCGGTGAGAATTAGTACCTTAGTTTTTACTTTAATTTATAGCACTAATCTCTTTTTGTTGACGACGGCCCCGGAAGAAATTACCGAAGGTTTAGAGAATTTAATGAGTCCTTTACGGCGATTTAATGTGCCGGTGACGGAAATTTCTCTGACTCTGACCCTCTCTTTGCGCTTTATTCCCCTGGTTTTAGAAGAAGTGCAAAATCTAGCTAGGTCAGTGCGAACTAGGGCGATCGATTGGCAAAAATTAGGGATTAAAAGAAGTTTAAACGTCTGGTTAACAGTAGTGGAAAAATTACTAGATAATTTGCTTTTGCGCGCCGAACAAATAGCGATCGCTATGGAGGTTCGCGGTTTTACCAGTCCCAATCAGCATCAAGTACGCTGGCACGAATTAAAGTTAAGATGGGCTGATTTGATCGCTTTATTTTTGTTAATTCCCTTTTGGGCAGCCCGATTAATTTGGGGGGGTTTATAGCAGTTAGTTAAGTAGCTGGTTATAATTTAAAAATGGATTTTAGGTTCGATCCCCCCTGCCCCCCTTGATAAGGGGGGTGCCGATAGGCGGGGGGATCTGACAATTTTTAACGCCTACCTAGGGTTTGCTGAATAAATCTAAAAACCTTGTTGGATAAGACTTTTGGACTTTTTTCCCCTCAAAAAGTGCCAGCCATTGCGGGGATCGGGGGAAAATTCAGGTACTTTTTCCCTGAAAATTAGTTAGTTGACCACCTGAAAATCGATAAAACCCCACACCCCAC
>NZ_JADBSZ010000059.1:0-4766 GCF_020246425.1 Microcystis sp. M079S1 | reverse complement strand
GGACTTGCGCTTTGATAATGTACCTTTTGGGCGAACGCAGTTCGCCCCTACATTGTGGACAAAATCCGTTACTGTAGGGGCGCAAAGCTTGCGCCCTCCGATCGATTGGGATATTATTCCCACGCAAGTCCCCTACCGCTAACCCATCCTACAAATAATTGTGCCTCCCTACTTATCTCAATCCTGAGATAGAAAGTGTTCGTTTTGTCTCCCCACACCCGGCCCCCTAGAAAAACTTTTTTAGTAAACCCTAAATATAGTGGTAATTTAGAGAATTACCGAGAAACAAAAGGTAAAAAGGATGATTGTAGCGGCGAATTGCCTTCGCCCTCTTTTAATAACTTCTGCTTATCAGTATAAGTGGAAGAGAGTCGCAAATGTGAGATGCACCCAAAAGATGAGTCTAAAACTTTACTTTTTGCGTCATGGCGAAACCACAGCCAGTCAAGCGGGTAGTTTTTGCGGTCGATTAGACTTGCAACTAACCCCGGCTGGCGATGAAATGGCCAAGGATTTCGCTCTTGTCTATCGAGATGTGCCTTGGACAGGTATCTATTCTAGTCCCCTCAAGCGCACCCTGTCCACCGCCACCCCTTTAAGCGATCTCTTGGCTATTCCCATCCACAAACGGGAAGGATTAAAAGAGATTGCCTACGGCCAATGGGAGGGAAAAACCGCAGCCGAGGTTAATCGGGAGTTTCATGATGATTATGTGCGCTGGTTAGCAGATCCGGGCTGGAATTCTCCCACAGGGGGCGAAAAAGGCATCGATATCGCTCGCCGCAGTTCGGAAGTATTAGAGGAAATCGACCATAATCACGATGATGGCCATATTTTGATCGTTTCCCATAAAGCAACGATCCGAATCATGTTATGTTCTCTTTTAGGCATTGATATCGGCCGTTATCGCGATCGAATTGCCATGCCCGTGGCCTCGGTGACGATCGTCGAATTAGCCGAACACGGTCCCCTCTTTCAAGTCATGGGCGATCGCTCTCACCTCCGCAATGACCTGCGCTCGCGAGCGGGAACCTAACCAGTCAACAGTAACCAGGGAAGCCCCGAATTTGGTCTCCTGAAAAACTATGTGCTTGATGTTATATTTTCTACGACACGGACAAACGGCCTATAGCAAAACGGGAGGATACTGTGGTACTCCAGAAAATGACCCCGGTTTGACTGCCGAAGGCATCGAAATGGCGGAGGAATTCGCCGATGTCTATCGTTCTTTACCTTGGCGCGCGGCCTACGTCAGTCCCCTACAAAGAGCTATTCAAACCGCTAAACCCCTCTGTGAAGCGGTGGGACTGAAATTAGAAATCCGCCAGGGATTACAAGAGATCGGTTATGGTCTTTGGGAAGGTATGCACCCCAACGATATCGATCGCCAATATCATGATCTCTATGTACGCTGGTTGACGGATCCGGCTTGGAATGCCCCCCCCAACGGGGAAAGGGGGATCGATATCGCCCGTCGTTCCGCGGCCGTTTTGGAGGAAATCGAACACACCCACAGTGATGGCAATATCCTGATCGTTTCCCACAAGGCCACCATCCGGATCATGCTCTGTAGTCTGATGGGTATCGATGTGGGCCGTTATCGCGATCGGTTTGAAATGCCCGTGGCCGCCGTCAGTATCGTCGAATTAGGCAGTCGTGGCCCGCTTTTCCATGGCATCGGTTTACGTTCCCACCTCAGTGAGTACCTGCGTTCTCTTCCTTGCACCTAATCAGTGATCAGTGATCAGTTATCAGTGATCAGTGATCAGTTATCAGTGATTCAGTTATCAGTGATCAGATGTCAGTTTTCATACTCAATCCGGTTATTAAAAACTGATTATCTATTCCCTCTTTTGCCTTTTGCCTCTTGCCTTTTGCCTGTCCTGATATGTAGCCTATACTCAACGGATGGCCGTATTACTTCCCACTTGATCATTCAATCCAAGCTTTTGGGGGGTTCTACCCCCCAAACCCCCCGTTGGGGGCGTGGCGCCGCCCCCAAACCCCCCGCGCATTAGTTTTTCGGTGGGATGCTTACACGCAGCTGCTGACACATCTGTAATCATTTAAGAGTCACTCCACTTGCAGGAGTGCCTCTCCTGATATTTAGCCTATACTCAACGGATTTAGTATCAGGTCACTGATTACTGTTTACTGATCACTGAAAATACTCCCCACTTCCAATTTATGCCCAAAATCCATCACTTTGAACTATTACCTTCCACTAATACTAAAGCTTGGCAATTATTAGAATCGGGGGAAAATCCGCCTTTTCTGGTGATTGCTAGTCAACAAAGTGCCGGGAGAGGACAATGGGGACGGGAGTGGATTTCTGAACCGGGAGGATTATATTTATCTTTGGCGTTAAATCTGGATTTAGAGGTGGATAAATCTGCCCATCTCGTTCTCGCTACAGTTTGGGGCATCGCTCATCACCTGAATTGTCAAGAAATACCCGTTAAAATCAAATGGCCGAACGATTTAGTATTACTAGGGCGCAAACTAGGGGGAATTAACCTAGAAACCCGTATTCAGGGGCAAAACATCCCGCAAGCAGTCATCGGAGTCGGCATCAATTGGGCTAATCCCGTCCCCCCCACTGGTATTAATTTACAAGCTTTTACTGGCAATAAAATCACCTCGATCGCTCAGTTAACCTCTCTCACCAGCGATGCTATCCTATACGGCTATGAATATTACTGTAATCACGGCATAAAAGCCCTATTAGCCTCCTATTTAGAATTTTTTGCCAATTTTGGTCAAAAGATAGTTTTCGAGGGCTATCAGGGCATAATAACGGGGGTAAGCGATCGAGGGGAATTAAAAGTTAAACTAACCTCGGACAATGCCAGTAGCGAAATCTATCTACCGGCGGGTAGGGTCAGTCTCGGCTATAATTGAGTCTAAATATTTTTTTGACTAAACTGTGAGAAGTGAGGCCGCCCTATGTATCCTTCATCGGTGATATTGAAACTTTTTCTCGGAAAATCCTTAAAAAAGAAGCTGAGTTTATGCAGTGGTCTCGGTTTAGTGATCAGCGGTCTGATCACTCTTGCTCCCAATGCGATCGCTAATTCCGCAACCGGCGACGAAACCCCAGTAGTGGAAAATGCCGCCCCGACTCTGAAAGCCCCCGTTATCAAAGAAAATACTAATCCCGCCCCCCGTCTGGCTATCCCCGAAAACCATCAAACCGATATGCCTACCCTTGCCCCCCGGGCCGGCGGTAAAAATAATTTTATCGATACCAGAAACTTTAACCCCCCCAGTTCTGTTGTTGTCACCGAGCGCCGCAGTGGTTGCCAAACCATCGCCCAAAATGGTCAACTGGTAGGAGGTAGCTGTAATCTGGCGGCCCGGTCCCCCCGTCGCCAACCGGTCAGCACTGTGGCCAAACCCTTACCCCCGGTTAATCTGGCCCGGGTGCGTCTCAATCCTAATCCGGCCGTGCGAGTAGGACGGCAGCCCCGAAATCAGCCGGTTATCGCTAATAATTCCCTCCGTCGTTATGCCCCCACTCTCGTGGCTTCTAGCGCCCCGGTACGTCTGGCACCCCCGACGGTGATTGCCAGTCAGGTGGTAGCCCTCAATCCCCCGGAATGGAATGGCGTAAAATTAGCTTTGGCCCCCGTGACTCGCGCAGAAGTGGAAGCAATCAGCGAAGCGACCACCTATGAGCGGGCCACCCGTTTAAGTCCCACGGATTCTAACCAAACTCAACGCACCGATTTACTCTTTCCCCTCGCCCTTCCTGCCCAAATTACCTCGGTTTTTGGGTGGCGAAATCATCCAGTCAGCGGGAATCGGGCCATGCACGCGGGTACTGATTTAGGCGCACCGATGGGAACACCTGTATTAGCTGCCTACGCGGGGGAAGTGGCCACCGCCGACTGGTTGGGAGGTTACGGATTAACGGTGATTTTACGTCACCTCGATGGTAGTCAAGAATCTCGTTATGCCCACCTTTCGGAAATTACCGTCAAACCGGGAGAATGGGTGGAACAGGGCGCGGTTATCGGTCGTGTGGGTAGTACGGGACTTTCTACCGGTCCGCACCTACACTTTGAATGGCGACACCTAACCGAACAGGGTTGGACCGCCGTAGATGCCGGTTTACATCTAGAATTAGCCCTCGATAATCTGGTGCAGAGAATGCAAATTGCCGCAGCCACTGACCCTAATCAGAATTAATTTGTTTTGGGTTACAACTATAGCGGTTTTTGGAGCTTAAAAACGCATCGTTGAGCTTTTGCCCAATTGATGCGTTTCCATACATTCGCAGTCTTAAGTAGTTGGACAAAAGTAAAGTTAACTGTGGGGTAAGGAGTCGGTCGTCAGGAGTCAGGAGACAGGAGACGGGAGACGGGATACACGCTAAGATACAAATAATAAACTTGAGAGAAGCACCTGATTAAATATGACTCTAACTGACGTTGAAGTAAATCCCTCGACCCCAGAAGATTTTTTAGATTCTGAAACATTAGTACAGGTCGATTTAATGCAGCAAAAGATTCAACAATATTTACAAACCCTATCAGTAGAAATTTTAAAGATGATTCTAGAATTTGCCGCTTATTTGTCAGATAAAGAAAGTGAAAAGGCAACACAAGAAATTAGAGCAATCCCGGCTCTTCGGTTTGTGTTATGCAATGGACGGAGGTTATAAGAGATGGAACCCTTATAGAGAAAGGCATTTAGCGATTTTTGTTAATTATTTTTGATCTAGAGCGAACTGATCAATTAAGTCTCTTGCCAGATAAGGATTT
>NZ_JADBSZ010000058.1:0-16961 GCF_020246425.1 Microcystis sp. M079S1 | reverse complement strand
TACCAAGAGTTGTCAAACAATCCGAAACTGGTTTGGAGAAATCATTAGTTATTTCGAGCGAAGGACAACGAATGGGGTGGTCGAGGGAATCAACAATAAACTTAAACTAATAAAACGGAGAGGCTATGGCTTTAGAAACTTGCGGAATTTTTGGGTTAGAAGTATGTTATCTTGGCATCTTGTATGTTGATTTAGCATAAAGGGTAACGAAGAGCCAGAACGGCTCTTCGGGACTTTGTATGGTTCGATATGGGGGCATAAATCGACTGAATCCTTATCTGGCAAGAGACTTAATTGATTAGTTCGCTCTAGATAAAAAACAATTGATAAAAATCGCTAAATGCCTTTCTATATAAGGGTTACATCCCTTATACCCCCTCCATTGCATAACACAAACCGAAGAGCCCTATTTCTTTGCGTACCATTTGGCTAGAGTCTTTATCCTGCCTACCTTTGAACTTCTTTGTCACCCCTTGAGGGAAAAAATATAGATTGTCAAGGCGCGAGAAATCGCTACAATCATTCCAGCAGAGGTGATAGTAATCCCTCGACATCCAGTTGTTAACGATCGCTAATGATGAGACAAACTCGGTTTTCTCAAGCGGTTTCGAGACAGCGAACCCCTGAGTTTCCCTGTCGATCGTCGATCGAGCCGCCACTTGCCTTTTTTCGGAGTTGATCGAACCATGTTGCAAGGATGGATTCAAATCGCGCTCACGATCCTGATAATCGTGGCGATCACCCCCTTTTTCGGGCGGTATATGGCTAGGGTTTTCATGGAACGGAGAACCCTACTCGACCCACTCTGCGATCGAGTCGAGAGTCTTCTTTACACCTTCGTCGGGGTGAAAGGGAAAGAGAATATGACTGGCTGGCAGTACGTCCGCGCCGTTCTCTACAGTAACGCGGTGATGGCAATTCTGGTTTTTTCCCTGATTGCGGGCCAAGGATTCCTTCCCCTCAACCCGACGGGGATCCCCGCCCCTTCTTGGGACACCACGCTACATACGACGATTTCCTTTATCACCAACACCAACCAACAGCATTATTCCGGAGAAACCACCCTCAGCTACGGGAGTCAGATCTGGGGTCTTGGCTACCAGATGTTCACCTCGGCCGGAACCGGTCTAGCGGTGGGGATCGCCTTTATTCGGGGACTGACGGGGCGACCGTTGGGCAATTTCTATGTGGATCTGATCCGAGCGATCACCCGTATCCTCTTACCGATCTCGATCGTGGGGGCAATTGCCCTGATCATCGCCGGAGTCCCGGAAACCCTCGCGGGCCCGGCGATCTTGCCGACGCTAGAAAACCCCAACCTGAGTCAGGCGATCGCCCGCGGTCCAGTGGCCCACTTCGAGATTATTAAGGAATTGGGAGAAAACGGCGGCGGCTTTTTTGCCAGCAACTCGGCCCACCCCTTTGAAAACCCGAACGGATTCGTCAATCTGGTGCAGTTGGTGGCGATTCTCTCGATTCCCACCTCCCTGATCTATACCTACGGGGTTTTCGCCGATAATCTCAAGCAAGCTCGGTTAATCTATCTAATTCCCCTCGGTATCTTCATCGGCTTTACGATCATCACAGCGATCGGGGAATATAACGGCAACCAGGCGGTTAACTCCCTGCTAGGGGTGGAGCGAGCGGTTAACTTCGAGGGTAAAGAAGTACGCTTCGGTTGGGCGCAATCGGCCCTGTACGCGGTAACTACCACGGCCACCATGTGCGGTGCGGTGATCGCCATGCACGATTCTTTGATGCCGAACGGCGGCTTCGCCACCCTCTCGAATCTGTTCCTGCAAATCGTTTTCGGCGGCCAGGGAACCGGCACCGCCTACCTGTTTGCCTATCTGATCCTGGCGGTATTCGTCACCGGGCTAATGGTGGGGCGAACCCCCGAATTCCTCGGGCGCAAAATCGAGAAACGGGAAGTGGTGTTAGCGAGTTTTTTAATTCTGCTGGTTCACCCGATCGCCATCCTCATCCCTGGAGCGATCGCCCTTGCCTTTCCCGACTTTCAGGGCATCAGTAACCCCGGCTTTCACGGATTATCTCAAGTTATCTACGAGTACGCTTCCGCCGCCGCCAATAACGGGTCGGGATTCGAGGGACTAGGGGATTCCCAACCTGCGCCGCTTGCGATCGCATCTGGGGCGAAACCGACGATGACCGCTCTCTGGTGGAATCTGAGCGCCTCCTTCAGTTTACTGGCTGGACGGTATATCCCGATCGCCGCCCTGCTCTTGTTAGCCGATGGGATGTCCCGCAAACAACCGGTTCCCGCCACCACCGGAACCCTCCGCACCGATACCGGACTCTTTACCAGCGTGACGGCGGGGGTGATTTTAATTCTCGGTGCGCTCACTTTCTTGCCGATATTGGCCCTCGGGCCGATCGCGGAAGCCTTTCAAATCACCCGGATGATCGGCTAGGAGTTGGGATAATTTATGAGAACGAACAAAGGAAATTCTAAATCCTCCCGCCCGTTGCGAGTGCCGAGAGGTCGCCGGGACGACCGCCGCCACACCCCCAAGGTAAACCGGACAGGTCTCTATCAACGGGCGATCCGGCAGTCCTTCCTCAAACTCGACCCGCGCATCGCCGTGCGTAACCCGGTCCTGTTCGTGGTCTGGTTAGGAACGATCGTCACGGCCCTGGTGACGATCGACCCGCATCTATTCGGCACGATCGCCGGGGATAGGGGACAACAACGGCTACTTAACGGCATCATCACCCTCATCCTCTTCTTCACGGTGCTGTTCGCCAACTTCGCCGAGGCGATCGCCGAGGGACGGGGAAAAGCCCAGGCCGATGCCCTGCGCTCCACCCGCAGCGACACGATGGCCCAGAAAATCCTTGCCGACGGCTCGATCGAGTCGGTCAGTTCCACGGCCTTGGGTCGGGGCGATCGGGTAAAACTGGTGGCCGGGGACGTGATTCCCGCCGACGGGGAAGTGATCGAGGGAATCGGTTCGGTGGATGAATCGGCGATCACCGGAGAATCGGCCCCCGTCCTCAAACAACCCGGAACCGACATCGCCAGTTCCGTCACCGGTGGTACGCGGCTTCTCTCGGACGAGTTGACAGTGCGGATCACTCAAGATCCCGGCCAGGGTTTTATCGATCGCATGATCTCCCTCGTGGAAGGGGCCGAGCGCACGAAAACCCCCAACGAGATCGCCCTGACGGTACTTCTGGCCGTGTTAACCCAAGTCTTTTTAATTGTCGTGGCCACGATTCCCTCGATCGGGAACTATATCGCCAGTTTTCTAGACACGAGCCTCGGGCCGGCGGTCGCGGATACTTTTCGGGCCGGTTCCAGTATCGCCATCTTGATCTCGCTTCTCGTCGCCCTCATTCCCACGACGATCGGCGGTTTATTGAGCGCGATCGGCATCGCCGGGATGGATCGTGTGGCTCAGTTTAACGTCATCGCCACCTCGGGGCGCGCGGTGGAAGCCTGCGGCGACGTGAATACCCTCCTTCTCGACAAAACGGGAACGATCACCCTCGGAAACCGACTGGCTGACGAATTTATCCCCGTGAACGGTCATAACCTCGAGGAATTAGCCCGCATCTGTCTAGCGGCCAGCCTTTTTGACGAAACCCCAGAAGGACGCTCGATCGTTGCCTTAGCCCGGAATTTGGGCGCGAACCTCGATATCGATGGCCAACCCGGCGAGGGAATCGAATTCTCCGCTCGTACCCGCATGAGCGGCACCGATAGGGCCGGCGAGGAATACCGTAAGGGAGCCGTAGACGCGATTAAAGGTTTCGTCCGTTCCCGCGGTGGTTCCGTTCCCGAAACCCTCGATCAGGCACAGGAAAGGGTTTCCCGTTTGGGGGGGACTCCCCTCGCCGTCTGTCGGGGTAACGATATCTACGGGGTGATCTATCTCAAGGACATCGTGAAGCCGGGATTAAAAGAGCGTTTCGACCAATTACGGCGCATGGGTGTGAGAACGATCATGCTCACCGGCGACAACCAGATCACGGCGGCGGTGATCGCGGCGGAGGCGGGGGTGGATGATTTTATCGCCGAGGCCACCCCAGAAGATAAGATCGAGGTGATCCGTCGCGAGCAAGCCAAGGGCAAGTTAGTTGCCATGACGGGAGACGGAACCAACGACGCACCCGCACTGGCCCAGGCTAATGTCGGTGTGGCGATGAACTCCGGAACCCAAGCGGCGAAGGAGGCTGCCAATATGGTGGATCTCGATTCCGACCCGACCAAGCTGATCGATTTAGTGACCATCGGCAAACAGTTACTCATTACCCGCGGCGCCCTGACCACGTTTTCGGTAGCCAACGATATCGCCAAGTATTTCGCCATTATCCCGACGATTTTCGCCGCCGCCGGGATCGGTGCTTTAAATATCATGGGTTTGAAAAGCACTCAATCGGCGATCGTCTCAGCCCTGATCTACAATGCCCTGATTATCCCCGTTTTGATTCCCCTAGCACTTAAAGGCGTTCAATTTCGCCCGCTCACTGCTGACCAACTATTGCGGCGCAATATCCTCATCTACGGCGTGGGAGGCGTGATTGCGCCCTTTATCGCTATTAAGATTATTGATGAGATAATTTCAGCGATCGGGTTGAGGTAATGGGAAAATCGGCAATATTTAAGCCTAGTTTATTCGGATTGAAGCACTCGAATCGGGATTTTAGCCAAAAAGAAACATGGGGTAAAAATCAATTTAACTCCTCATTTCCAGCTTCTTTGTGCGCTTACTTGGATTGGAAAGGACTGAAAAATGTATATCTGAAACTTGATGAAAATTTAAAAATTCAACCTGCGGAGTTAAGTACAAAAGAGTTATACGGTCTAGCTCCCGATTCCGATAATTTATTTTATGCTTTCGAGAGTCAATTTAGAGGAGGGAGCAAAATGATCACAATCGATTTATTCGCTGGTTGTGGTGGTTTATCTTTAGGTTTTCAGAAAGCGGGGTTTACTATTGTGGCCGCATTTGATAATTGGATACCTGCTATAGATGTCTATAGAAATAACTTTAGTCATCCGATATTTAATGTCGATTTATCTAGAGAATCTAATCAAGAAATATTGGCTCAATATAATCCTGAGATTATTGTCGGCAGCCCTCCTTGTCAAGACTTTTCCAGTGCGGGTAAGAGAGACGAGGGTTTAGGACGAGCGAATCTAACGCTCACATTCGCTGAAATTGTAACTAGAGTAAGTCCCCAATGGTTTGTTATGGAAAATGTGGATAGAATTGAGAAAAGTAAAATACTCATTCAAGCAAAACAAATTTTTAAAAGCCATGGTTATGGTTTAACTGGAAAAGTTATTAATTCTTGTTACTGCGGAGTTCCTCAAACTAGAAAAAGATATTTTCTGATCGGTAAAATGAACGAAGAAGATGATTTTTTAATCGATGAGATCAATGAAAATCTATCAAGTCAACCTCTGACTGTATTTGACTATATGGGCAAAGAATTAGATATAGAATACTATTATAGACATCCTAGAAGCTATCAAAGAAGGGCGATATTCAGTATTTATGAACCTAGCCCTACTATTCGAGGAGTAAATCGACCAGTTCCCAAAACCTATCGACAACATCCCGGGGATGCTTGTCATCTTAAGGAAAAATTAAGACCGTTAACAACAATCGAGCGAAGCTATATTCAAACTTTTCCTAAAGACTTTATTTTTACAGGAACAAAATCTAATCTAGAACAAATGATTGGCAATGCGGTTCCTGTTAATCTGGCTAGATATGTAGGCCAATGTATTCTTAACTATGAATTGAAAAAGGGGAAAAAGACAACCTATCGACAACTACAGCTAAGTAAGTGGTTATAATTAAATTGAAAATAGATTTTGTCTTTGATCCCCCCTTAATCCCCCCTTGATAAGGGGGGTGTCGATCCCCCCTTAATCCCCCCTTGATAAGGGGGGTGTCGATCCCCCCTTAATCCCCCCTTGATAAGGGGGGTGTCTGATAATTTTTGACAACTACAGCTATTTTCTTGATTTACTGGCAAAAACAAATCTCCAAAAAACTCTAATTTTTATGAAAGCATCCCCTAGACAATACCGATTTTTCTGGTATATTTTCTTAAATTTCTATCTAACAATTCTTTTCTCCTCCATCGTTCAAGCTTCTACGGGAAGCACTATCGATAGGGGGCAAGCCTCCGCATTAACCCTTTTAGGATTAGTCGCCTTTGCTTTATTTATCTACCTATTCCTTGTCATTTTTATACCCGAGAGGTTTTAAGAGATTTCTGGCACAATTAATTTTTGAGAGTTCAAAAATGGGAAAAAGCAGAAAATCTCTAAATAGACTCTTTCATTGATTGTTGTTTATTCTTAATTCTCCTGACTCCTGACTACTGGCTCCTGACTCCTAACCCCACCAACAAACTTTTTGCCGCAAACCCGACTTAAGAGGTCTAATCATGAGTTTTGCACGCGAGGCCGGTAGAGCCATCCGTTCTACCCTAGTTCTCTGGGTGATCACTGCGCTGATCTATCCTTTCTCGATGATCGCCATCGGTCAAATTCTTTTTCCCTGGCAAGCAAACGGGAGTTTAATTACCAATAATCAAGGTCAAGTGGTGGGTTCGGCTCTAATTGGGCAACCTTTCACCAGCGATCGCTATTTCAATAGTCGTCCGAGTACCACCGCCTACAGTACGGCCGCTCCGAAAAACGATCCTAACAAAGTCCTGCAAACCGGAGTTTCGGGTGCGAGTAACCTAGCTCCCAGTAACCCCGTATTGATCGATCGCATTAAAGGAAAACCCAATCCCGATCCAGCGAAAGCTGTAGAGGGGGAGATTCCCCGATTAGAGAAAGCGGCAATTAAACCCACCGCAGATCTGGTATATACCTCCGGTTCCGGTCTCGATCCCCATATCACCCCTGAAGCGGCAAGGGCGCAGATCGAGCGGGTGGCGCGCTCGCGCGGATTACCGCCCAATCAAGTGGAGATCCTCGTTATCAAAAACACCGACGATCGCTTTCTCGGCATCTTCGGCGAACCGGGGGTTAACGTGCTGAAACTGAATCTGGCTCTAGACGCGATCGCAAATTCCCGATAGGGTTTCTGATGCTAAATCCTGTTTAAAAGGTATAGGAAAGTGGGAAGAGAGAGTTTGCCTTTAAAAACCCCAAGTTAGTAGATTTACAAAAATGGGATGCAGCCGCTAAAAAACTAACTGGGAGAGTATTGTTTAGCTGATCTTACCTTGGGATTCACATTGAAAACCTTCATCTTGCCAAGCTTCCAAATCAACGGAATTTAAGGGAATGACTTGCCAACAGGGGGGAGAGATTAATTGTCCCACAAAAGCCCAAATTATACTTCTAGTCAGATCTAACCCAGTTTTTAGCTTTGATTCGTGATTACCGGGGATACCAATTTCTCGGACTGCATCGATTTCTACTGCTATACCGTGGGATTGCAAGTGAATTTCTGCTAACCATTTAGCGCGGGGTAAATGAGTAGGAGAGGTGACAACTTTTACTTTATGTACTCCCCATTGTTTTAAAATTGGCACGGCAAAGAAAAAATTGCCGAAGGTAGAATCAGCACACTTTTCTAACCAGACGTTAGTTTTTGGCGCTTTTGCCCGTTCAAATAGTAATAAAATACAGGGGTCTTTCGAGCCTTCGGAAATCAAAATCGGTATATTGGGGTATTGCTGGGCCAGATTAGCTGCATAAATTTCCCGACGAATGCTGCCCCCCAAAACTAAGATGGCATCAATGGGTTTTTGTTGATTAATTGGCAAGCGGACGGCTAAATTAATCGCTAGATTAAGGATAATAAACCCAAAAACCAGAATCAGAGTTAGTTTTAACCATCTTTGCCAATTTCGGTGTTTACGCACAAAATTTTTCGATTTTTTCCCCATTGTTTAGAGATGGTGTAACAATTGTGCTTTGATAATTTTTTCTGCGGGGTTGAGTTTGACTAATTGTGAACCTGTCCCGTCTTTACCCGTAACTGTCACAGTCTCTACCTCTAAGGGTAGTTTTCGATTCTGATTGGTACTTAATAACACTATACTCCCCTCCCGGGCCGCTACCATGGCCGCTAAACTATCCTGTTTGTTAACGAATTGTAAAGCGGGTGAACCAAGATCGCCTAATTGTGATAAGCGTAAATTCTCGATCGCCAGTCTTTTCCCGTAACCTAATCCCGAAATCAGCAGCAGATTTTGCCGATGAGGGAGAGAAACACAGCCGGCTAGATGTTCCCCGTAGCGCAATCGCAAAATTGCTAAACCCTGAGCGGATTTACTCATCATTGGCAATAATTCCTCGCGCACGGGATAACGCAACACCCGACCGCTACTGGTGGCGATCGCTAAGTCCAGACCCTCGTGAGTAAAAATAGCGCCATATAGGCGATCGTCTTCTTTCAATTTCATGAGGGACAAACCCCGACTACCAACCCCCTCTAATTCATCGATGGGAAGCCGCTTTATTCGCCCCTGTTGACTCAGTAAAAGCAATTCTTGATTTTTTTGAGGTTCCGTCAAGAAAAATTGATTTAACACGGCTTCTGAATCTTTTTGGGCGGTTTTGGTCAGCAGACTGGAGATTAACACTGGTTGATTGTCTTTTGGAGGAACTTCCCGGGTAGTAATCGGGTAAGCTTTAGCATTATCGAGGATAACTAGGAAATTTTCCCGTTTTTCGATCGCCTGTTGATAGATAATTAAACCTCGGTCCGGCGCTCGCTCTTCCGGTGTCGTCCAACTAATTTTATCTTCGGCATCAAGCAATAAAATCGCATTTTCTGGGGGTTCTTGGGGCGTAAATAGGCTTAAACTCGGTGCATTCTCACTCTCAGACTTTTTATTAACTTTATTCTCCTGTTTTTTAACAACAGAATCCTGTTTCTTCCCTTCTGACTTGAAAGAGGGTGTAGGGTGTGGGGTGTGGGGTGTGGGGAAGGAAACCTCTTTCATCTGTGGGGGTGAAAATTTTTTCATCGGGACTGTCTCCTGTTTTTTAACCACAGAATCCTGTTTCTTCCCTGCTGTCTCCTGTCTCCTGTCCCCCGACTTGCCAGTGGGAATTTTTGTCCGTCTGCTATCGGCGAATTTTTTCTTTAAAGAGCGCAATTCTTTTTTCAGAGACTTGAGAAACTCCTGACGGTTATGGAGGAGAGTTTCCAACTGTTGAATTTTTGTTTGTAATTCCGTCGCTTCCGTCTCTAACTTTTGTCTTTCCAAACCGGTTAAACGACGTAGGGGCATAGCCAAGATAGAATCAGCTTGAGCGTCACTAATGCCCAATTCTGCCTGAAAACGGTACTTAGCCGTCGTCCCATCGGGAGCATTTTTGAGAATATCCACCACGCGATCGATATTCTGCAAAGCTAATAATAAACCCTCCACTAGGTGTAAGCGATCGCTGGCCTGTTGCAACTCATCGCCATACTGACGGGTGAGAGTTGTTTCTCGAAAGCGCAAGAATTCCTGTAAAACTTGTTTTAAAGACAACTGCCTCGGTTGATTATCAACCAAAGCCAGGATAATCGCCCCGAAATTAGTCTGCAGCGCCGTTTGTTGGTATAAAGCCGACAAAACCTGCTGCGGTTGACTTTCCCGCTTTAATTCAATCACCACCCGAATGCCTTCGCGATTGCTTTCATCGCGGATATCGGCAATTCCCTCCAATTTCCCTAAATTAACTAATTCGGCGATTTTTTCGATCCATGCCGCCTTATTCACCTGAAAAGGCAACTCAGTAACCACAATTGCCGTCCTTTCCCTTCGGCGCTTGCCCTCAATGATAATTGTTTCAGTTTTCGCCACTCCGCGCACGGGAATAATCCCCCTACCGGTGCGATAAGCCTCGCGAATGCCGGTATCATCTAAAATCTCGCCTCCCGTGGGAAAATCGGGACCGGGGATAATTTCTACTAACTTTTCCTCGCTTAAATCGGGATTATCAATCAAAGCGATTAAACCTTCCACCACTTCCCCTAAATTATGGGGAGGAATATTAGTCGCCATCCCCACCGCAATACCTGAACAACCATTAAGAATCAGTATCGGTAACTGAGCGGGTAAAACAACGGGTTCCTGTTGAGAATTATCAAAATTACTGCTAAAATTAACGATAGCTTCGCTAATTCCCCCCAAAACCGCCTGATCACCGATGCCGGCCAAACGGGTTTCTGTATAACGCATGGCCGCCGGGGGGTCGTTATCGATCGAACCAAAGTTACCATGGCCCGATAAAAGTGGGTAACGACTGGAAAAATCCTGTACCATACGAACCAGTGCCTCGTACACTGACTGATCGCCGTGGGGATGATATTTACCCAAGACATCCCCCACCACCCGCGCACATTTGCGAAAAGGGCGATCGGGAGTTAAACCCAGTTCGTGCATAGCGTATAATATGCGACGATGCACTGGTTTTAAGCCATCCCGTACATCCGGCAAGGCTCGCCCCACGATCACACTCATGGCATATTCTAGATAGGATCGTTCCATCTCTTGGTGTAAGGCCGTGGGTATAATTTGACCACTAGCTAAGAAATCCAGTTGTTTGGCCATGAGTCTCTCGTTTTCAATCTGTCTAGCTGTGAATCATAAGGCATTTTGCCCGTTTTAACCTTGTTTATCCCTGAGCATCCCTATGACGACTGTTTTGATTGTAGAAGACGACCCGATTAATTTTCGCGTTTTTGCCAAAATTTTGACCAAACGAGGTGGTCTAGAGGTTAAAGGGACCGAAGACGTGGAAGAAGTGCTTCGTATTGCTCGGGATAAGGAAGCGGACGTGATCTTAATGGATGTCTCCCTCTCCCATAGTGTCTATGAAGGGAAAGCGGTAGATGGCATTAAAATCAGCCAAATTCTCAAAGCTAACCCCGAAACCGCCGATTTACCCGTTATTATCGTCACCGCTCACGCTATGGAGGGCGATCGAGAGAATTTTCTCAAGCAGAGCGGGGCCGATGGTTATATTTCTAAACCAGTGGTTGATCACCAAGCTTTTGTTGATCAAATTTTGGCGATCATCGATCAGAAGCTGGTCTAAGCTTTGAGTCTTCTTTTGTTAGTATATCAGTATTGATATAGGGTTGGCTGAATAAATCTTAAAACCTTGTTGGGTAAGACTTTTAGACCTTTTGTCAATCAAAAAGTACCGGCGACGGAAGTGATTGGGGGGAAAATCCCTGGACTTTTCCCCTGAAAATTAGGTAATTGACCCCCTCAAAATCTGTAAAACCCTACACCCCACACCCTGTCCCCACAAGAAACTTTTTGCCGCAAACCCTACTTAATCCTCCACTCTGCCATAGATGGCGTAGGCTCGATCGAGCGACCAAGCCCACATCTGATCCCCTAGGGAAAAATGCCACCATTCCCCCTTATGTCGGCTAAATCCCGCCTCCTCCATCACTTTAGCCAATAAAACTCGTTTTTGATGATAACTCTGTTCTTGCGGGCTTTTTGGGGCGATATAATAATCGGGATGCGATCGCTCACTGATCTCATCGATTTCTCCCCCCATGGGGATGGCTTGTCCCTTCTCGTCCACCAGGGTAATATCGATCGCCGCTCCGGTACTATGGGGAGGCGGAGTGGCGGCATTATCGCTGGGAACCGCCCAAATAGTGTAAACTTCTGTTAAAATCGCTTGACTTTCTGCCTCCGATAGTTTCTCTTTGGCTAATCCTTTTGTGTCTAGGAGAGTCTGAAAACTATAATCGACCATAAATTGTTGCACTTCCACCGGTCGATAGGCATCAAAAATCAGAATTTGCCAACCGGGTTGATAGACTTGCAGACGGTTTTGAGCGTCAATCAGAGCATTTAACACCCCTTGTCGCAAAAAATAGGGAGATTTACCCCGATAATTAGCCCCCAATTTCTCGTAAGCATGGGGAGAAGGAATAACAAACTTATCTGCGGGTATAGGTACTAGGGGTTCCCCACATTCACGAATAGGAATTTTTTGGTAGGGTTTCATCTCGTCGTCGAGAAACAGTAATTTTATTGATTGTCCACTCGATCGCCAGTTTACCGGAAAGACTAGATAGGGGAAATGCGGCCGGGAAAATCCAGGGACGTTTACGGGTACAATAGGCCCGTTATTCCTCCTCCTCATCGGTTGTAGGGAATTTCATACTGGCCCAAGTTAACTGTTTTTGCGGGTCTTTTTCCGGTTCACTAAAACTCTCTTTGAGTTGTTCTTTCACCTGGGCAATATTACCACTTTGAGCGGCATTCTTTAGATCATAGACATAACGAGCATTTTCGATCGCTTCCTCTTTACTACGAGAACTAGACTCAAAGCATTTTTCTAGGTCTTTGTAAATACCCTTTCGAGAGATTTTTAGAAAATATTGACGTTCTGTATCGATAAGTTTAGCCAATAATTCTAGGTGCATGGAATCCTCGGCACAGATATCCGCGAGTATATCCCATTCTTCACTCCCCAAAAGATTATTATCCGCCCCCGGTCGCGGGTCTTGAAAAGTTTCTCCAGTCACTTGTTTATAAATCTTCGGTAATTGGTCATCAAATTCGTGCTTTTCTTCCCTCCAAATCCGGCGAATTTCGCTGAGTTCCTCCGTGGTGATTAGGGTAATATCTTTCATCTCCTCTGGGGCATTAGTACGCACGCTCTCCTGAGCTTCTAATACCCTTCTCAGCCAATATTCTCGCCATTTTTTAGTATAAGGGCCGGGTATGGGTTCGATCGATATTTCTCCATTTAAGTTTCTTTCAAATAATTGTACTTTCCCAAAGATACGGCGAAAATCCCGTTTTGGTCGGTCATCTTCTATATCTAATTCGTTGCGAAGGTCTAAAAGCGGTTGTAACCATTCTTTTTCTTGGTCATTCTGTATCATTGCCTCCATCGATTTATCTTTATTCACCAAAGTACAAACCCAACAACCAAAGCGCGAATCTCCACAGCTAGGAGTGGAAGTATCTACCACTAGGGGACATTCATTATCCGCAGTCGCTCCTCGATACATTGCTAATAATTCTTTGTTATCTCCTCCCCAGGGATTTTCCCACTGCATTAAGTACATCCATACTTCATCAGTACGCCAATCTTCTATGGGAGTATAAACAAGTGAATTAATCAAGTGAGTATGAGGGCTAAGACGCTCCCTTAATCTCCCTACTTTATGTCTTTCTATGGTTACTGATCGTGCGGAGCTTTCCGTTTTTCGCGCACCTAAAATAACTATTGCCTCACCATTTTCTCTAACAACATCTCGAATAAAATAATTAACAGGTTGTATTTTCATCCGTTCAGTACACCAGCGAAATCCTCGTCGTGGTGCGGGATAGCCCTTCCCAATCAAACAAACCCAGAAAGTTTCCTTAACAGAAGGATTGATCTGATAAGGTTTAATAGGTATTTGATGATCTTTCGCCGATATTTCCAATTTTTTTATACATTTGTTAACCCAAGTAGATACAAGAGGATTTTCAACTTGAGTATCTGTTGTAATAACATAAATTGTTTTATGTCTTTTTTCTTCTGGCAAACTAGCGATCGCATTCCAAACCAATTGTAAAACTGCTGTGCTATCTTTTCCCCAAGATACACCTATGATCCAGGGAATACTGTCTAGACAATATAACTCTTGTATTTCTTGAGTAATACTTTTGATATCTTCTACGAACTCCTCTATAGCACGATTAGGAAAAATAGAAGTTGTTTTTTCAAGCATAATGTTATCAACAAAAAGATCAACTAATTTCTAAAAATATTCTGACGATGCCATTGGATAGATTCAAGTTTTGGATAGTGATTTTCTAGAGTGGGTAATAAAATATTCATACCATGAAAGTCTTTAATGGCTTTAGCATTAGGAGAAATTTCTTGAAAGTCTTGACTAATCATAATTTTGTATTGATCGTCAATAGTAAATAGTCCTTGATCAAATGCCCAATGATGATTTTTACAAAGAGATAAACCATTGTTTATCTGGTTATCATAGAATCTGGCAAAAGGTTTGATATGTGCGCCATCGACAATACTTTGTGTCAAGGAGTGGATGACTTTAAGACCACAAAAAGAGCATTGATAATCGTATAAATGGACTACTGACTTGCGAAATAACGCATCTCTAACTATAGACTTTCTAAAATAATATTTTGTCTGTGTTTCTCCTTCATCTAAAACGCTACGATCTAGTTGAGTGTCATCATCTTGTTGTAAGACTTGATTAATTTCTAAAATATCTTCTAATTGCTTTTGACTAGAAGAAAACCAAGCTTCTATTAGAGTATCAATTAGCTGTCGTCTAGCTTCTGGTTCCTGTAAAAGTTTATACAATTCCTCATCTAAAATCGCATAATCTACATCTGCTCTAATTTTGGGAATAGTTTGAGGACGGCCGCCATCATAGCTATCACTAAACTTTAACTTCCAAAATCCGTCATTTTTTAGATGAAAAAACGGTAAAGCTAACCCACCTTTGAAGGCATCTGGGTTTAAACGCTTCCAATATTTATCAAAAGTATCGATTAATTCATCAGAAATATAGATTTTATTGTCCTGAATTTGAGAATCACTAATTAACTCAATTACTGATAATAATAAGATAGGCTTATAAGGTGCTTCACCACTTTGCTTAGACTTATTGACTTTAATTTTAGAAAATAAGTCACAATAATATTTTAAATTGCGTAGGGGAAGACTATCGACCATAGGGGTGGGAGATATGCGGATAAAAAAAGGAAACTATTACCAGCATACAGAAAAACATCCCACCGAGAGGGAAAAATATAGAAAGCCTAGAGAGATAGTCATAATAACATCGATCGAGCGCGGCTGACAAGCGATCGCAAAAAATCGAACTTATGTACTATGATCAACCCTTAATGCAACTTTAAAAACCCACTTCCCACTCCCTCCTATACCCTTTAAAGAGGATTTAGTATCACTTTCCCGGGTTGAGGGTTTAAGTCCGGTTAGGGATTAAAGAGTAACTCCACCGTCCACGGGTAAAACCACCCCTGTCATATAGGGGTTGATAATCAAACTCAATACTGCTAGGGCGACTTCTTCGGGTTGCCCTAAATGTTCGACAGGTAGAGCAGAAACTGCCCATTTGCTCAGGTCGGAGCGTTCCGAATCACCTTGACTGGTCCAGATGCTTGTATCTTCTATTAATCCGGGGGCAACAACGTTAACGCGAATAGGAGCGAGTTCTAGGGCGAGGGCGCGTCCAAATACGGCTACGGCACTATTAGCGGCGGCTATGACGGAAATTCCGCCCATTTTGGAATATTTGAACATAGTGACGCTGGATGTCAGGGTAATAGAACCGTCCTTGGCCAAAGTTTTCAGGGAGCCACGCACTGCTAAAAAGGTTGCCCAGAATTTCTCCATACCTCCCCGGGCCGTTTCTGCGGTCATTTCGGTTAATAAGGCTCGCGGCATATTTCTGTCTCCGAGAGAGGTGACTACTAAATGGTCAAAGTTGCCAATTTCTGCAAAAAAGGCATTAACAGAATCTTCTTCTAAAAAATTAACAGTTTTGGCTTCAATCTCCCCGGAAATTAGGGCAACAGCGGCAGCTAATTTCTCTTGAGAAGCATGGGAAAGCACCACTTTTGCCCCCAGGGAGAGCAATTTTTCGGCAATCGCTAGGTCAATCCCCGAGCTTGCACCAATAATAACGACTTTTTTCCCCGATAAGGAATCAAACATTTTTTTGTCTCCAAAAATTTAAGAAAAACTTACAACTATTACAGTATATTGACTGGCTTTTGGGCAGCAACTAACCAATAAGTTATGGCCGAGGAACTTAGCAAATTATCCAGAGCATTAATGTTTAAATTATAGGTTTCTTCGTCTAATTTTCCCGATTGCAATTCCTCTGTTAACCAAGACTTAAGATGGCGAAAATGTCTGAACCAGCACTCCTCCGTCACCTCGACAAATTGAACATCTTTAAACCCTGCCTGTTGATAAAGATTTTGATACTCTGCCCTATCTTTGACCGTGTTTGCTTGGGGAACTGTCCAATCCCCTAAAAGTTCTGTTGTGGCAAAACTCAGATCTGAGAGAATTAAGGTTCCCCCCGGCTTTAATACTCGCCAAGCTTCTTGCAAGAATTGCCGCCTGGTATTAAAATAAAAAGCCGCTTCTACACAAATAATTTGCTCAAAAGAATGATCAGCAAAATCCATCTCTACTGCGTCCATTAACAGAAATTTACCCTCGGGAAAATTCAAGAGACTTCTGGCAATTTGTGTCGGAGAAATGTTAATCCCCACAATTGCTGTCAATGGGTAATATTTGAGAAGATAATGAGTAGTTGCTCCCAAACCACAGCCAACATCAAGAATTGTTCCCTGTTTGTTGGGAATAAATTCTAAAAGTTTCTCCATCAGAGTACAGGATGCTTGCTGTTGATCTTGGGTATGAGAGAGCCAATAACCGACATTAAAAAACTCTCTTTCACCATAAAACTCTCGAATCGAAGGACTACAAATCAAATCATCGAATCTACTAATCCATTCATTTTTATCCATTTTTAAACTCATTTAACTCTCTCGGCAAAAACTACATTAGTTTAACACGATTGGGCTTAGTAGAGCGGGAAGTGGGAAGTGGGTTATAGCAATGCTTGCCAAACTCCTGTTAAGGCACTTTCCGCACTTCTTAACATTCAATTGATAATTTTTACTAATATATTGCTTACAATCCTTTGCCAGCAAAGATTATAGCTACAATCATGGATTTTTATCAAGGTGAAGAATTGCCAATTTTTTTCTCAGAAAAAATCAATTATTGAAAATGTTCTCAATAGTAGTTTCTACAATGAAGGTTTTTCGTCAAAACATCTTGGGGAATGTAAAAATATATGGCTCTTCGGTTTGTGTTATGCAATGGACGGGGGTTATAAGGGATGAAACCCTTATAGAAACAGACATTACCGCAATTTTTGTCAATTGTTTGCAATCTGGAACGAACTAAT
>NZ_JADBSZ010000057.1:0-8324 GCF_020246425.1 Microcystis sp. M079S1 | reverse complement strand
TCGGGGTAAGGGCGAAGCATTCGGATAATAAATCTACGGTTTCAGCGATAGGTTATTGCCCGAATGCTTCGCCCCTACTGTTTTCTGTTTCTACATCTGGGACTTTTGTTAAAACTCCCTCATATTTTTCTTTGTTATCTCCATTCAAACTAGGCAAATTTTCAACAACATTCTTCCCCTCTTTATCAACTGTTACAGCTAGTTTTAATCCCAAAGCCTTCAGCCAAAGCCCTAAATTATAAATTCCTATTCCTGCTGGCATTGTTAATAATTTATCGAGAAATTGCTCATAAATTTTAATTTGTTCTGCGGTTAAATGAGAATCCCCAAGAGCTTCCAGAACATTCCTCAAAGCCATTTTCAGTAATTCGGGTCGAATTCAAACTCGTCTTCTTCTAAGTGAGTTTCGAGATAAAGAGCCGCATAGTTTGGATCTTTAAGATTGTCCAGCAAAAAAGGGTGGTAGCTAATACTTTTAGACATAATTTTAACTCCGATAATCTCTCCAGTATTCTTGGGCTTGGCGAATATCTTTAATTTGACTGCTTTTATCACCTCCACACAGTAGCAACACGATGGTTGTCCCTACTTGTCCGAAATAAGTAGGTAGGCGTTAAAAGTTGTCAGACACCCCCCTTATTAAGGGGGGATTAAAGGGGGGACTAAGGGGGGATCGGCACCCCCCTTATCAAGGGGGGCAGGGGGGATCGAACCTAAAATCCATTTTTAATTTAATTATAACCAGCTACTTAGATGCGATAACTTGGATCATAGTCTATTCTTAATTCAAAAACACCTCCTCCTACCGAACGGTAATCGCCTAAATTGCCCATCCTCACTCGGTCAAGTCTTTTACTGATGATAGTTTGAGTTTTAGACACTCGGATAGAATCAAACCAATTATCAAAAGGAATTTGACCATCGGCTGTTACATAACGCTCAATTTCTCTTGGTTGTGTTGCCACGAATTAACTCTAGCACATTAGTTTCCTCGCCAATGCTTAACATTTTCCGTTCGTATTTCCTAATAAAAGAAGCTTTTATTATCTCTTGCGCCAATTACCAGTTTTCTCGGCGATGGCAAGGATTGACTCCGCACTCCTTGCTGTACCATCCACTTACCGAGTGCTAGATTTATGAAGGCTTCCTGCGCTTTATCTCCCAGCTTACGCCAAAGGGGTAAGGCTGTTTCCCATTTGGTTATTGCCTGTTGATAGGATTCGGCTGTCCCTTGTTGGAATAGTTGCATCCCCTCGTTAAAAAGTTGTTGCGCTTGGGTGCGGGTATCGGTTTGGGCGATGGTTGTTTGGGCGCTTGCTACTTCTGCCGCCATCACCAGGGGAGATAACCCTCCAGAAAGCAACACAGTACCAGCAATCAGAAGTTTGGAGAAAGAAGCCATAGTCTTATCGAAAATTTGGGTTAGAACCCCGTCCTTTAGGACGGCTTTCAGCTACAATGGAAAAAGCGATAACCAAGCTAAAAACTGAACCTTGACCACAGATAGTAGGGGGTTTCGTTCAGAAAAGACTTCAAATTCGGCCTTGAACGAGTAAAACTTTCTAGGAAATAAGGTTGAACATGAGATTTTTTCGACTTGTTCAAAGTGGCCGTCCGGCATTCGGACAATCAAAACGGACGGGTCGGAAAGCATAAGACTACTGCTAAGGTAGCAGCATCCTCTGAAGCGTCAACCCCATTGACGCGACCATTCTAAAAAGGTGGCGTGGTGAGGAATCACCGTCCGTTTACGGCGGTGAGGATGTCAACATTAATTAAAATCAAGGAGAACCCTATCATGATTACCTTAAATCTTAACCCAGAGCTAGAAAATAAAATTCAGGAAGAAGCCAAATTAAAAGGCTTAACTCTTGAACAATATCTTCAAGAGATAATTGAACAAACCTTAAAAAATCAACCTCAAAAAAGCTCCCAAATTTTAGAATATGAGGAATGGGAAAGAAAATTAACTAACTTTATTAATCGACCTTCTAATATTAATGCTCAAGCCTTATCTGATGAAGCTATTAGTCGAGAAAGCATTTATACCAGAGAGGATGAAATGCTAAGTAGGTAGGCACAATTATTTGTAGGATGGGTTAGCGGTAGCGTAACCCATGCGGGCGTTGGGTTTCATGCTTCAACCCAACCTACGTTCATTTTATATTTAATTCCACCCACCTACTTATGACCTATTTAGCTGATACTAATATTCTTCTTAGGTTAAAACAAACCAGCCATCCGCTGCACTTAAGTGCGCTTCAAGGCGTTAAAACCTTAAAAAAACGTTCAGAAAAACTCTATATTGTTCCTCAGAACTTAATTGAATTTTGGGTTGTAGCGACACGACCTGTAAAAGTTAATGGCTTAGGATTAAGTTTTGAGCAAGCTACCTTAGAAATTGAAGATATTAAACATATTTTTTCTCTTTACCAAGATACTCCTGCTATTTATCCTCAATGGGAAAGACTCATTAGAAAATATCAAGTAATGGGAAAAAAGTCCCATGACGCTCGATTAGTTGCAGCTATGATTACCCATAATATTGATAATATTTTAACCTTCAACACAGATGACTTTCTGCGATATTCAGAAATTATCCCTGTCGATCCTCGAACCATTCATTAATAATCTATATAGCAGGTTCATTCTTCATTCTAAATTTCCCTCAGCAAGTCGTTTTTGGGCTTAACCGAGCAGTATTGGGTCTTATTCTGCTTCTCCAATTAAAGTAAATGCCGCCCAATCTTTCGGATTAGGATGGTTTTTCATGGTGGTTAACATTGCCTGTCGCAACGCCTGGGCCTTATCTAGTTTTTTCTCTTGCCAATTGCGATAAAATTCAGTCATTAAACTTGCAGTAGGTGCATCGGGAACTGACCATAAAGAAACAATAATACTTGGCACTCCTGCGGTAATTAAAGAACGGGATAATCCGATTACACCATCTCCGGTAATGCGTCCCCTTCCCGTATCGCAAGCACTTAAAACCACTAATTCCGCATTCAGTTTTAAGTCGAGAATTTCATCAGCAGTAAGTAAACCATTATCATTACCAGAAGGTGCAAGAGCGATCGCACCGGGTACTCCTAATCCTTTAAAATCATCTAATAAACCATGGGTTGCTAGATGAATAATTCTGGCTTGAGGTAATTGGGAAAGGATAGCTTTTTTAGTGGCTTGGTTGCCTGTTAAAGCTTTAGTATTGAGTAGTTTAGCAATAGTAATAGCTTCGTTTTCTGCTGCTGGTAAGGGATTAAGTTGTTCTGGTGGTTCGCCAATTTTGATAGTTACTTTTGGCATGGTAGGATTGCCGACAACGACAAGTCCTTTCGGGTTAGCTTGTTGAACTTTTACTCGTTGTTTTTGGGTTAAGTCTAACACTTGAATGGCGGGTGCAGTGAGAATTGTGTGTTTTTCAATTAGGTATTTGCCATTAGCATCTTGTAAAGCAGGAAAAGGTACTAAAAAGAGTTCTCCTTGAGGCATGAAAATAACATGAGCGTTAGGATCGGTGGGGAGTAAATCCGCAATAGGTTCTATAAGTAATTTGTGGAGTTGTTTTAATTGATTTTTTGCTTCAGAGTCATCAAGCGGCAGTATTTCAATGCTACTTCTTCCTCTGACTCCGATTGATTGGCGAGTGCTAGTAACAAAATTTTCTAGAGAGGGAGCAAAAGATTGGATGTCTAGTTGCCGAAATAGGATTTCACCACTTGGTTTAACCACCCAAATATAAAGTTTTGGCTGTCCTCCGAAGTCATTGATAGAATACTCAACTAGAGTCGCCTCGTGTTCTTGAGCAATTTGTTGGATTTGCTCTAAATTTGGTGGTTGAATTGGAGGATCAGGTGTTTCAGAATATTTTGCGGCTAAAAGTTCAACAAATGCTCTAGCGCGTCCTCGTTCAGTTACTTCCAGTGCAGCTTCGGACTTTTGCTGTACAATCAGGGCGTATTCCAAATTATGGTAAGTATTAGTTTGGGTTTCCAATAAAGAAATTTTATTCTCATCCGTTAGTCCAGGTCGAAGCGATTCCCAGATGTTAATCGTCTCAAAGAGGTATTTCTCGGCCACCGCCGCATTACCCGTTAGAAGAACGGTACGACCCATATTATTGAGAGTTCTACCTTCAGCAACCCTGTCTTTCACTTCTCTGGCAATCCCTAGGGCTTGCTGATACAATTCTAAGGACTTTTGATACTCTCCCAGGCTGTTGTAAACCCTTCCCAAGTTGTTGAGAGTAATTCCTTCAGACGGACGCTCGTTGATTTTTCGACTAATAGCTAACGAACGTTGATAAAAATCCAAGGCTTGGGAATACTGCTGAAGTTGATCGTCAACTGAGCCGAGATTGCTGAGGATTTTAGCTTCACCGGAGGGATCATTCAGTTCTTGAGTAATCTCTAAAGCTTCCTGATAGGATTTCCGTGCGTTTGTATAGTCTTTCAGATTATTGTAAGCTGACCCCATATTGTTTAAAGCCATGCTTTCTAGAGAAAGATTTTTAATGTTTCTTGCGATCGCCAGAGCTTTTTCGTAGAAGTCCAGCGATTTTTTATACTGTCCTAGTCGGTCATAGATCCATCCAATATTGTTCAGGACAATACTTTGTCTGGTAAAATCATTGACTTCTTTAAAAATGGTGATGGCTTGCTGATATAAATCCAATGCTTTTGGGTATTCTCCCATGAGGCTAGAGACTTCTGCTATATTATTGAGAGAAAATCCTTCTCCACTGCGATCTTGTAATTCCCTGCGGATAGCTAAAGCTTGTTCATAAAACTTTAAAGCTTCCGATATCTGACCCAGACTTCGGTAAACTCCACCAATGATGTTGAGAGTTTTCCCTTCTTCGGCACGCTCATGTACTTCTCTGAAGATTTCTAAAGCTTGTTGTAAGAATTTCAAGGATTTTGAATTCTCCCCTAGATAGCTGTAAGATAGCCCAATATTATTAAGGGCAGCTCCTTGATTGGGGAGATCGTTCAATTCTTGAAAAATAACTAAAGCTTGTTGATAGAAAGGTAAGGCTTGCTTAGACTGTCCTAGCTCGGTATAAACAAACCCAATATTATTAAGAATCACTCCTTCTTGTTGACGATCTGCAATCTGCTGATAGATTGCTAAAGCTTGTTGATATTTTTCCAGCGCGACTTGATACTGACCCTGATAGTAATAGCGATCGCCTTCTTGAACCAGTCGAGCTGCTTGAGCTTTACGGTCAGTCGTTGTTTGTGCCACGTTTGAAGCAGAAAAAGATACTGAAGGAGTCAGCAGTGGGTTAATCTCTAGAGAGATTAAAAGGATAGCAGTGAAGAAATTTAAAGGTCGAAGCCAAGTAGGCATAGATCAATTCTCCTTAAATGATATAACTTTTATTGGCTCTCTCCAATCATTAAACTCGCTGTAAGTGTTCCTCTGACTAAAGTTAAGAACTAGACAACAACCTCAAAAGTAATCGACATAGCAGCCATCTGTCGAGTATCAATCTGACGCACTCTTGAATTAGAAACTGTCCCACTTCTCCGACTACCCCCATCTAAATCATCCAGAAGGCTAGAAATCGCCTCATCTGGCTGAGTTAAATCTATAGGTGTCCCTCTCAGATTATCCCCCCTCTCTGTAGCTAAAACCTGCAACAAGTCCACAGCTTTGGTTAAAGGAGTCGTAGTAGCAATAACCAACACTTCCGCTATTCCCGTTTCACCCTCTACCTTAAATTTATACAATTCCCCTCGATTTCGATCGGGAATCTGAATTTTTTCCCCTGGAGTCACAGGAGAATTATCTCCCGTCCCCGGTAAAGGCGAAAGCACGGTAAGCGTCCCATCTACGCTAATAAGTAAAACAGTAATATAGAGAGGAACTAACTCGTTATTTTGTACGAGAAATTGCACTTGAGTCCCCTGCTTGATTTTTTGCGCGTTACTGGTTAAACCGCGCACCCCTCTATTTTGACTGAAACTGCCTGACTTTGCACCCCTAACCGTAAACGATTCTGCCACCAATTGGCCACCATCTACCGCTTCCATCGCCGCAGCTACACTCAAGCGAGAGGAAGTCGCATTGAGGGTTAGCTTGACTAACCTCGCTGCTAACAAGGATTTTAGTTTCGCTTGCAATCGTTTGACTCCATCAGTTACACTTTCTCCTGAAATCCCAGCTGAACCCGGAATCAGATCCGCAGCCAGAGAAAATAGAGCCAGACTACCTATTTCTGGTAAGGGAGTCACTTGAAGTTTCTGCAATTGTTGATAGTAAGCGGGAGTCACTCGTCCCAGAAAATAGTGGATATCCGTCTCATCTGAGGAAACCGCTTCGATGGGTTTAATCCCTTGTAAAGCTTGCTTGGCTGCTGCTTGTTCTTGTCCTAAGGAAGCATCTAAACCAATTCGGAGAGTTAAATTACTGGGAATGGCCCGCGATCGCTCTTGAAGTAGAGTCCCGGAAGCAATATTATCTCTTGTCTGGATCAGTTTCCCTTTAGCTGTCAACTCTTGACGGGACTCTATCTGAACTTGACCTCGTTCTTTCCCTTCCCCATCCACTAAAGTTAAAATTGCCCCCCGACCGAATGCTGCTAAGGTACGCGGATCGATCCCTCCCAAAAACAGATCCACCCGATTTCCCTGCACTTGAGTGACCACAGCTTCAGCAGGGATTTTCTGATCTGGTTTGAGAAAATAAACCGCTTGCTGGCTGTTGTTACTTCCCTCCCTAGTATTAAATTCCGGTTGCTGTAATAAACCAGCCGTCGGGAAATATTCGCGTAAAATGCGATCGGTAGTAGCCGTCGCACTTATCATTACTTGACTAACTGAATCGCCTCCGGTTTGCTGCCAGAGATAGCGAGTCAAGATATATGTAAAGATACCGGCAGCCGTATCACCAAAGGGAGCATCGATCGCCGTTTGGTCAGTTCTAGCAGCCGCCAGCATTATGCCTTTGGGAACGCCCTTTTTTCGCTCTGTGGCCAAGTCTGAAGCGGTCAAGTTGAGTCTGGACATCAGTTGTTTTTGATATTCCTGTTCCTGGGGACTTGCTAACAGTTGGATGTTAGAGTTTTCAGTCCGGTTTAGCTCCCGATTTCCAGGGCGCGATCGCAAAGTTAAGATGCCCTTTCTCGCCCCTCCAGAGTGACAACTATCCAGAATAAAAGTGACATTTTCTGTATTAATTGCTTGCATCAACAACCACAAAGTATGACCTGTAATATCATTGACTTTTCCTCCTTTATTGGGATAACCTGGAGGCAGAATGCTATCAACAGGAACAATCGTGCTAACTTGCCCATCTTGAAAAATTTGATCGGGATCAAAAACTTGAGAACCATGACCAGAAAAGTGAAAAACTACCACATCACTGGGTTGCGCCCATTTAATTAAATGCTCCTCAAACGCTTGTAGGATATTCTCACGAGTTGCTTCATGATCAGTTAAAAGCAAAATTTGATCGGACTGAAATCCAAAACGGTGAATGAGTAATTCCTGTTGTAGTTTGACATCATTGACTGCGCCTTCAAGGGTTATCCATCTAGTATCGGGGTAATTATTAACACCCACTAACAACGATCGTTTACGAGGTGTATTCTCTGCCAGTACGCTACGATAAAGAATGGCTCGCTGTTTCAATTCCAACTGGCTTAATCCTAAAGTTGCTAATAAAGAACCAGTCAGGGATAGTAATTGCCTACGCTTAATTCTAGTCATAAAATTTCCCTACCTATTTAATACTACCAAATCTTGATACTGAAAGCATTTATTATTGTGATTTGGGGGGAATTTGCCCAGCCGTTAAGGTGACAATTTAGCCATCTTTTAAAATGCTGATAGACTCTCCTAGTCGGTGTCTCTCCATCGCCTCCGCAATCGCTATTCTCACACCAGCATGAATTTTCTGATACAGTTCTGTTAAGGTGGATTCAGTCATTTGAGTTACAGATAGATAATCCAAGTATCGCACAAGGGTAAATACAAATAGATTAGGTTAACGACACATCTTCGGGAATATTATGCCACTGGCTACCTTTCTGTCAACTCTCTCTAAAGACTGATGATTTCCTCCTCTTCTTTTGTGTGTACTTTGTCCGCCTAAATCTTTTAAACTAGAAACATCGGAACTCAATACTGGAGAAACTTCTTATGTCGGAAACCTCTTATCTTTAATTCCACCCACTCACTTAGGAAATCACCATGGAACTTGAGCAACGAATAGCCGATTTTTATGACTCCTCTAGTGGACTGTGGGAAAGGATTTGGGGCGAACATATGCACCATGGTTACTACGGTCGCGGTGGCAAGATTAAACTCGATCGCCGTCAG
>NZ_JADBSZ010000056.1:0-8990 GCF_020246425.1 Microcystis sp. M079S1 | reverse complement strand
TTGAGAGAATCGTGCTTCAAAACCTTGCGTCTTCATCGGCCCGCGTCCTGTAGGGGCGAAGCATTCGGGCAATAACCTATCGGTGAAACCGGAGATTTTCTATCCGAATGCTTCGCCCGTACTTTTTGCCGCAAACCCTAACGCTCTTCTGGGACTTTCGGAAATCCCTGACCGAATCTAGATTCTGAAACCCTTGCTTGACAAGTAATCGCTAACTTTTTTTCTCATAAAAACTCAAATTTCGGGTTTCTGTTAGTTAGCGATAGCTTGAAGGCTTACCCCATAAGAGAGCTAGAGTTTAGAGACTGTAAGACTTTTGCCAGACTCCCAGAAGAGCGCTAATTATAGCTTGCTGAATAAATCTAAAAACCTTGTTGGGTAAGACTTTTAGACCTTTTGGAAATCAAAAAGTGCCGGTCTTTGGAGTGATTGGGGGGAAAATTCAGGTACTTTTTCCCTGAAAATTGGGTAATTGACCACCTCAAAATCGGTAAAACCCCACACCCTGCCACCACGAAAAACTTTTTCAGCAAGCCCTAATTAGAAGTGCGTTGTTCTCTTGAACAGGCTTTCAATCCAATTACTAATAATAGTATAAAGGACAATGTAGTAATCAGAAAACCCAGCCAGGGAGTTGCGATAATATCTCTGGCAAAGACAAGGTTTTTATCGTTTTTTAGACTCAAATTGTCATCCCAAATAAAGGGATGCCCTATTCCCAGAAAAACTAAGTGAAGTCCACGGGAAATCAAGAACTCGCCTGTAAGAATCAGCAAGAAAAGTTGGCGAAACTTAACACCTAGATCATAAAAGTATTCACTGGCAACTAACAAGAGAAGAAAGACTATAGGAGTCATGCTCTCACCAACTAGACCGCCAGTGTTAAAGCCCTGTTGCAGCAGGCAACCACCTAAAAACCCAAAGACGATTACCAACAAAAAGAGTGAATTTGGCAATATAGACTGCAAAGAACTTTTCCGGAAATATCGTCTAACTCCTTCGAATAAGAGCAAGCAAGTTATGGTTATGTTCAAGGCACCGGGCAGAACATTATAATAAAACCTCAGCCATGGATTGCCAATCTGTCCTATGATTGGGTTATTTGTATTGAAACTAATCAAGGCCTTCCCTAGGGGAATAGGCACAATTGTACTGGTTAGATTGCCAATGGCATTCATCACTCTTTCGATGGTACTCATGCTGCCTGTGGTGTTAGATAAAGCTCGCAAGAATTCTGGCAAGCCATATTCGCTTATGCCCCACAAGATCCAGGGTAGTAACGTCACAAATGCTATCGATAGGGGGATCAATAATTGCCGTAATACGTTAACAAAATTGCGGCGGTTTATCCAGATATTGTCGGCAACCATAGCGGCTACATAAAAAAGGGTTGATGGGTGACTAAGCATCGCTAATCCAGAACTTAAGCCCCAACCAACAGCAGATTGAGAGAACAAAGTCCTCCTGGAATTCTTTCTCAGGTCGAGATAAAAATAGATGGCGGTAATTACATATAAGGAAGCAAGTATCTTCGGCCAAGGATAAATGCTGGTGCTATTCATGTGACCATTGAAAGCCACTAGGATAACTGCTATTGTTACCTGGTAGGGGCGCAATAGCAACGGAATCATTGCTAATAAAAAAACTTCTGGCAATATTGAGCTTAATTGATAGATACTAAATTGATTTCCCAAAAGACCAAGATAGTAGCTCGAAAAAAGATTGAACAAAGGCGTGCGAGATGAGACGATGTAACGGTTAAAATAAATAGTATCAGTTGCCTGTTGTCCTAGGTAGACTTGGGCAAGATCGTAGTGCATCCACCAGTCGCCATACCAGTTAGCACCACTATAGATCAGGACGAACAACTGTATGCCAACTAGAGTTGTCCAAAACACAATCAACAGGTACAGCCAAGAATAATTCCCAGTCGGCTCAGTCTTCCTTGGCTTCCGCAGTAGTAAGGCTATAGCTATGGTAAATAGAGCCACGGTGGTCAGGATAAAGAAATTACGTCCTGAAAGGCCCAGTAGAAAGCCGATGAAGGCAATCGCTCCCTGTAAAGCCATACCACAGGCCCCTGCAAGTGCCAGACATTCCTTGACTGTTAAGTTAGTAACTGCACGCAAGACTATATAGCCAAGGGAAAAAGTGATAGCAAGTGCGGTTGCTGCGATAACTACAAGTTGAAAGAATATCATAATTAAATTATCTAGGGTTTACTCCAAATTGCTGATCAATTCTTCTGGTGAAGATAATCACCTCTAGATAAATGTTTTTCGAGCCAGGCATAAGGCACGATAAATATTTATCTACTTCCCATCTCTTTAAGTTTTAGTTTGGATACTTCCGTAGCCCAGTTTTGCCAAGTAACGGGAATGACAGAAATCTTTCTCAAAATATCTGTCACTGTTTGACATACCCCACGCCGTAAACGGACGTGGATTCTTCTCGCATCACTGCTGAGAATTTCTGGCTCAACGAGTCCACTTGAATTAGATTCCTGGCGAAATCCCACCCAGAGGTGGTTCTCTCCTCAGACTTTCGCTCCCTTACAGAAGCCTGTTCTCCTATGCCCTACGATACAGTTCAAAACCTCTAAAATAATTGGTTTCTTTGGTACTTGACGCTGAGAGCTTTTACCTATAGGAGCATTCCCCTATAGAACCCCATAACTCTAGTTTTCAAGGTGCGTTCATCGGTTGATGACTGGGTTTTTTAAGCGGTTGCTTACCCGGCCCCCTATTCTTAATATCATACATCCTATCAAGTCGCCCTAAAAGGGCGAGGCTTTCAACCCAATTTTTCGGTAAGTTGAATCCCACGCAAATCAAGAATAGGTGCGATATTCTCGCCTGCCAGGACTGTCACCATATCCTTAAATGTGTCTGGATACACTCGACAAAGTTTTTACTTGTTCGTCAGTCATCTTTCAATCTTAAACTGCCGAACCATTTTATCTTATTTTGTCTCGACTTATGCAAAAGCTCTAGGGATTGACTCATTCCCGACAATTTAAGGCTGCGTTGATTTTGTCAAGTCTATCTTCATAAAATGTTACTTTTGTCTGTAATCCTTGCTATTTATGAGTTTGAGAATTTTGCTCATTTTGTTGTCTACTATGCGATCGCGCTCTAGTTAATGATCACCAAATACTAGGTCTTCCTAAATCGATCATGCGATTCCCTGTCCTGTTAGGGACTAATAGCTAATCCAGGTAGTGATTCGGTAGTAGTGGTCAGCCGTCTTGCTTATCTGGCCAAGATTGTGTAAGATATTTCCTATAATATCTGAACTTTTAGAAGAGGATAAAATTGACTATGAAATCCTAGTTGTTAATGACAATAGCCAAGATAAAACCGAAGCAGTTCTGCAAAAAATTGACCAAGGAAATCCCCGGATTCGCTACATCAATAACTATTATCCCAATAGTTTTGGTTTGGCGGTGCGGGGAGCATCTCACCTTTGCAATGAGCATAAATACTTAGTGGAAAAATAGGCTTTTCGAGGGTAATTCTTGTTTTAAGCTAAACGGCTTTTACTTCGGATCACCGATATAGACTCCAAAAGGGTTATAGCTGTTGGATCATGCAGGTTAAGCGCCGTTTAGCTTAATTCTCCATGTACGCAGTCTTTAAAAGCCTCTATTTCGTTCCAAGACACGATTAAGAGTGGCTTTTAGGCTAAGTATAATTACTTATCGCGTAAGTGAGATGCTCCCGCGGTGCGCTGTGGATTAGAAAATTTTAGCGGCGATGCGGTTGGGGTAGCAATGGCAGATAATTCTGACTCTCCCGATAACATGATCGTACTCCGGGGGGTTCCAAGTTAAAACTCAAGGAAATGGGCAGTCGTTATTTATTTATAGTTCTCTCTATCTGGTTAGAAAAACACCTTTCTCGAGAAGACTATAAGGGCAAACAGAAAAAGAAACAAGTGGCTTGATAATTATTATCTAGAGGAGTATTTTTGATGACTAGGCAAGTGTTAATTACTGGTGGTGCGGGTTTTGTGGGTAGTTCTTTAGGTTTAGGATTAGCCCAACGTTATCCTGATTGGAAAATTATCGCTTTAGATAACTTAAAACGTCGCGGTTCTGAGTTGAATATTTCCCGTCTTAAACAGGCGGGAATTGAGTTTGTTCATGGAGATGTCAGGAATGCGGAAGACTTAGAAGCATCCGCTTTGCCAGTGGACTTAATCCTAGAATGTTCGGCAGAACCTTCCGTTTTAGCTGGTTATACTTCCCCCGGCTACGTTTTGCAAACCAACTTAATTGGAACGATTAACTGTTTAGAATTAGCTAGACAAACCGAAGCAGATTTTATTTTTCTCTCCACCAGCAGAGTTTATCCCATAGCCTATCTTAATCAATTAAACTATACAGAAACAGATACTCGTTTTCAGTTATCCGATCAGCAAGATTTACCCGGTGTTTCTACTTTTGGTATAAGTGAACAATTTCCCTTAGATTTGCCCCGTTCTCTCTACGGTTCCACTAAGTTAGCATCGGAATTGATTATTAATGAATATGGGGATGCCTACGGATTAAGAACTTTAATTAATCGCTGTGGAGTTTTAACTGGTCCTTGGCAAATGGGAAAAGTTGATCAGGGAGTTTTTGCCCTTTGGGTAGCTAATCATTACTTTCAGAAGTCCTTAAAATATATCGGTTATGGGGGTACAGGGAAACAGGTTAGAGATTTTCTTCATGTAGCTGATTTACTCGATTTAATCGATATTCAGATTGCTAATTTAGAACAATTCAAAGGGCAGACTTTTAATGTGGGGGGTGGGCAAGATTTTTCCTTGTCCCTTTATGAAACCACAAAACTATGTCAAGAAATCACGGGCAATAGTATAATGATTGAGGCAATTCCCGAAAATCGCACTGGAGATATGCCAATTTTTATCACTGATTCTCGCAAAATCAGTTCTATAACTGGATGGCAACCCCAGCGAGACGGTAGAAAATTAATCCAAGATATTTTTGATTGGATTCACACCTATGAAAAGGAATTAAAAGGTATTTTTTAACTGAACAATTATGCAGAAAAAATCTCTCGATTCACCTGTATTAGTCAAAGGAATACTAATTATCATTACTGCCTACTTTTTTCTGGCAAATTTGCCTATTATTGATTGGCTAGAAATTGGTTTAGATGCTTCTTGGGCTTTTGCTATTAGTGATGCTGCCCATAAACAGTTAATTTTTGGCCAAGATATTATCTTCACCTATGGACCACTAGGCTATCTGATTCATGGCACATCTTTAAATCACAACTTTTCCCAAATTATCTATTTTCGCTGGTTGATACACCTTTGTCTATGAGCAGTAGTTATTCTCAGATTATTATTTATTAAGGACTATAGCAATCAAATAGTTTTTGTGCCGTCAATTATTTTTGCTACCCTAGTAGGAAATCCCTTTCCCACTTCCCACTCTCCTATAGCTTTTAAAGTGGAGGGTTGCATCAAAAGAGTTCCTCTGCCCTTATTGCCGGGGTCTTCTTTGCCAAGCAACAACTAATTTAATTTCCTCATAACTATAATTATCTCCCAGATTTTCTTTGAGAGTTTTCAGGGATTGATCGCCCACTTTTTTGATCGCTAAACGAATATATTCCTGTTTATTTTTAGAAACTAACTGATTAATATCAATTTCGTAACCCGCTTCTAGCAATTTAGCTAAATGTTCATAGATTGTTGAGACTTTTAAGCTTCTTTTGCGAGCGATTTCTTCCGCATTCAACCCATCTTGATAGTATTGGAGAGTGAGGAATTGAGTAGAGGGAAGACTATCCTGACAAAAATCATTAATTGCCGCTATAAATATATCCCCATACTGTTGTACTTTACTGTGTACTACTCCAGAAATTTGACGAAACTGCCCTAAACTCCGGGGTTTTGATTGGGCCATCAAACGCAGACTAGAATCATGGAAAATAACGTAGGGAGGAACCCCTTGACTATCGGCAATTTTTTTCCGCAGTTGCCGCAAGCGCTCGAATAATAAATCACTTTCCACCATATTGGGATTGTCGTCTCCCACGATTTGACCGTTAGCTTTTTGGGGGACGGCAATAAACACGGAACGTTGTTTCCGCATCACTTCCCAACTGTGTTGATTCAGTTTCAAGATTCTAAAATCGTCTTCAGTTTCTACTAATATATTTTGCTGGACAAGGGAACGACTTAAACGTTTCCACTCCTCCACAGTTTTATCTTTACCGATGCCATAAGTAGATAATAAATGATGTTGATATTGGGTGATTCTTTCACCTTTTCCTCCCCTCAGCACGTTGATTATGTGCATCATACCGAATTTCTGTCCCGTCCGCGCCACACAGGATAAAAATTTTTGTGCCTCGATCGTCCAATCCTGGTTATTTGTACCATTCCGACAGTTATCACAGTTACCACAGTTACCCGAAAAACTTTCTCCAAAGTAGCCTAGTACACTCGATCTTCTACATTCAGTCCCTTCAGCATAATCTAACACCTGTCGCAATTGTTGACGGGCTTTCTGTTGTTCATTTTGCTCGGTTTTTTGGTTAATAAAATACTCAATTTTTCTGGCATCTGCAAAGCTAAAAAAGAGGGTACATTTAGCTGGTTCTCCGTCCCTACCGGCGCGGCCAGATTCTTGATAATATCCCTCTAAATTGCGGGGTAAATCATAATGAATGACAAAGCGCACATCCGGTTTATTAATCCCCATACCGAAGGCAATTGTTGCCACCATAATCTGCACATCATCCCGAATAAAACGGGTTTGATTGTTACTTCTTTCCCGATCCTCCATACCGGCGTGATAGGGTAGGGCATTAATACCATCTTTTTGTAACTGTTCTGCAACTTTATCGACGGTTTTGCGGCTGATACAGTAAACTATTCCTGCTCCTTTTTGTCCTTTAATATATTGATACAATTGCTGATAAGATTTACTGGTTTTAGGTTGAACTTCATAATAAAGATTAGGACGATTAAAACTAGCAATATGAATGGAAGTATCTCGCAATCCTAATTGTTGGATAATATCTTCTCTAACCTGTTGGGTAGCGGTGGCAGTTAAAGCCAAAATTGGCACGGAGGGAAAGCGTTGACGAACTTGTTTAATTTGTCGATATTCAGGGCGAAAATCATGACCCCAATCGGAGACACAGTGAGCTTCATCTACCGCTAAACAGGCTAAACCGAGGTAATTATCAATAACAGCTAAAAAATCTAAAAAACTAGGCGATAACAATCTTTCTGGGGCAACATATAACAGTTTAATTTTTCCTTGCAGGATTAAAGATTCTCTTTCTCTGACTTGTTTAGCGTTTAAAGTGCTATTGAGAAATGTTGCCCCGATGCCATTATCAGCTAAAGCAGTTACTTGATCCTGCATTAAAGCAATTAAGGGAGAAACCACCACCGTCACCCCTTTTTTGATTAAAGCAGGTAGCTGAAAACAGAGAGATTTACCGCCTCCGGTGGGCATAATTACTAATAAATCCTGATTGTTTAAAGCAGCCTCAATTATTTGGCGTTGATTCGGTCGAAATTGATCGTAGCCAAAGTGATATTTTAAGGCTTTTTCTAAAGAGTCAATTGCAGCCATTGAGCAAGGGGAAAAATATTTTTATAGTAGTTATTTTAAGTTTACAGACTCTCTGATTTTAGGGAACAGGGAACGCCGGAATGGGTGACAGAGGGGGGGAGATTACCTATTGCCTCCTGACTCCTGACCTTAAGATTGTCTCACCTGATCGGGAACACCAACAAAGGAGAGATTGGCTAATTTTTTCAGATTTTGACAGCGCAATAACTCATTAAAATTGAGACTCGATCGCCCCTCAATTTCAGCTATAGTCTCAATAGCCGATAATAAACCCTTAGCGGCCTCGGTTTCCGTGTAACCGCGTCTAACGGCCACTTTTAGGGCCGCTTCATCCGCATCTAATTCCCGTTGGGGGCTGCGTTTTTCCCGCCAAATCCGGTTAATTGCCAAGGCAGTTAAACCCCCCGCTACTGCCATACCGACGGCATCGGTTTGCAGGGTTTCCACGGTTAAACCGATCATACCAGCCAGAGCAATTAATCGATCGAGATCGGGTTTAAACCATTTTACTGCCGTTAAAACAGAGACGGCCCTTAACAAGACTAGATCCCGTTGGGGTCTTGATAATTGCCGCCAGAGGTCAAAATTAATTTGAATCGGTCTGACTCCTCTTTGCCAGGGCAGGGGAAAATTAGTTTCGATTACCTTGGTGCTTTCGGGTTTGCTGACAATGCGCGTCATCATCCGTCCCGAAGCAGGCATGAGGTCTAGTAAGTGACTAATCTCGTTGTCTTGGTTCATCGATCGCCGGCCAATAGTCTTCGATCATTGAGTATAATCGCTTTCTGAGCTAATATCTCTTTTCCGACAATTTTCTCAACGAAACCGCATGAGTCCCTACTGTTCGGCTTTGAGGGGTTCGATGCCCCAAAAATCGCCAATAAATTCTTGCATCTTCCTCAAAATCCTCATGTATTGATTAAACCTCTTGCATAATTAATTTTTGAGGATTCAAAAACGGCAAAAACAAGGATTAAATTACATAAAATCTGGAAATAGACCGTTTAATTGATTATTATTCATTCTTAATTCTCCTGACTACTGACTACTGACTCCTGACTCCTAACCCTAACAACAATTTTTGATTTTTACAAGAGGTCTATTATTAATGAGGGGATGAAACAAGTCCTGACCGTATCTTGCCAACTCCAAGTAACACCCGAACAGGTCGCCGCTATCGAGGCGACACTGAAAGCGTTTGCGGAAGCTGGCGAGTAGGTTAACGGGACGGTGAAACCGAACCTGTTGACATCCTCGCCGCCCTAAAAGTGCGGCGATTCCTAAACCTCACGATTTAAGTTTCTGCTTCCACCACCGTCGCATACCACAGTTAAAAAACCATGTACTGTCTTACACAGAGTCCACAGACTTTCGCCCCATTTCA
>NZ_JADBSZ010000055.1:0-3016 GCF_020246425.1 Microcystis sp. M079S1 | reverse complement strand
TTGTTCTGGTGTTGGGTAAAATCGAAACGAATAGGCTTTCTCCATACCTCACATTTTAGCATATATTTCGCAAATGTGCTAATATTTAACAGTAAAGCCGTCGTAGAACGACGGGGTTTCAGACCCAAATTTTCGATGAGTCTCCAAATGTATCCTTTTTTGGACGAAAATGCCTAAGTCCCAATGAGTCTCCAAATGTATCCTTTTTTGAACGAAAATGCCTAAGTCCCAATAGGCTAAAAAATTAATTAAACCAGAGCTTGGTTCTATTCTATGAAAATCCAAGGGGAGCATCTCATTTATGCAAGTGAGTAATTATACTTATACCTAAAACTGGTTTCTAGCAAGGCTTTCAAAATAGCTTGACATAAAAACTTAATTTAGGGGTTACAAAGGTGAAATGCTCCCAATCCAAAATCCAAGCTGCTCAAAGATGTAAGCTAAACGGCTTTTACTTCGGATCACCGATATAGACTCCAAAAGGGTTATAGCTGTTGGATCATGCAGGTTAAGCGCCGTTTAGCTTATTCTTCTTAAAATTATCTTGGCTCTTCTCGACTTTGTGTAATAATTTTTGCCGATGAAATTCTGAAATGTTTACTGGGAAAGACTTTTAGGGCTATTTTGGTGAATAAATCAACTATCAGTATAGGCCTCGTTTCCACACAGAAACCAGAAAAGCCAAATCCTTGCATAATCGAGATTTGTATGATATTATAAAGAAAGAATTAAAGCAGAAAATTCTGGGTAAATTGGGGTAGATTTGAGTATATTTTAGGGGAGGCTAAGTATATTGGCAATCTCTGCTTTTAGTAAGTATAAATAAAATCAACCGGAAAAAGGGGATTGCCGAATGAAGAATAAGAAAGCGGAATTCAGAGAAGGAGGAAGGGAGTGAAGTCAATGTTAAGGAGCGGCTCTAATAATCGAAAAGCCAAAATTATCAAATCATCACTTACTTCGGCGAAACTGGTCAAAAAATATGGATAAAGTCCGGGTTATCGTTGTAGAAGATCACGATTTAACCCGCATGGGCTTAGTGGTGGCTCTCCAGCATCGGGAAGGTATTCAAGTGGTAGGGGAAGCGATCAGTGGATTACAGGGACTGAAACTGCTAGAGGAGACTAAACCCGATGTAGCGATCATCGATATAGGTTTGCCTATGATCGATGGGATCGAGTTAGTGCGACGCTTCCAACAAAATCGGGGCGAAGACCCCCTGGCCACGAAAATCCTCATGCTAACCATGCACAAAACCCAAGAACAGGTTTTAGCGGCTTTTAGTGCTGGGGCTGATTCCTACTGTATGAAGGATATTAGCATTGATAAGTTAATCGAGGCGATTTATTCCACCCACGAAGGCAATCATTGGCTTGACCCTGCGATCGCTAATATTGTTCTGCAACAAGTGCGCCAAAATGTTCCCGTCGGTGCGGCTGCCGGGACCAAAACAGTGATAATTCAAGGCGTTGACCGAGAATATCACCAATTGCTGGAAAATGCCCCCCTAACGGCACGAGAGCGAGAAATTCTCGATCTGATTGTTGCGGGTTGTAGTAATGCTCAGATTGCCGAGCGACTCTATATCACCATCGGCACGGTGAAAACCCATGTCCGCAATATCTTAAATAAACTCTCTGTGGATGATCGGACTCAAGCGGCAGTGCTGGCCCTGCGATCGGGATTAGTGGATTAAAAAAACCGGCATCCTACCTGGGTAGGATGCCGGCTCGGTCAAAACTAGAAACTAGACTTGGGCTGCCACTTTTGATTCAGCGGCCATTAGTTTTTCGTAGGTTTCACGCATTTTGAGACCGACTAACACTTGGAATAAACCCGTACCATTGGTAGAGCCGGGATAATCCTTGTGTTTGAGCAGTAATTCGGTCATTTCACCGTAGTATTTAGTGCCGGTTTTGCTCAAATGGCTTTCGATGTAGATCATTTCTTCGAGGTTATCGAATTGACCATCTAGTTCCAGAATCGACACTTCATTCCCCAAGAAGCCATCTGGACCATAGTAGAGTTTAATACCAGGATAAGCGCAGGTCAATTTACGACCACAGGGCCGCCAATCGATGGTGGAACCTTCATCAAACAGATAAGCGGGTTCAAAGTTTTCTACCCCTTCTTTCTGGATTAAACGGACCCGTAGTAACTTACTTTCGTGATCTTCAAGTAATTGGGTGGGCAGCACTTGAATCACCACGTCAGCGTACTGTCTTTGGGGATCGATATAGGCACTGAAATCCGGTTTTCTAGAATTAATAGCCGCCATCACATCATCATAGGTGTGACCGCGCTCGGCCATATCCCGTTGAATTTTCCAGTTAACTTTGACTTCATCGCTAATATCGAGATAAACGCTGAAATCTAATAGGGCCCGGACTCGTTCATCATATAAGGGGTGCAGTCCCTCGATCACGATTACCTTATTCGGTTCGATGATTTCGGGGGGATCGATCATCCCCGTTTCATGATTATAAATAGGTTTATTAATGGCTTGACCTTCCTTGAGAGCTTTAATCTGCTCGTACATCAGGTCAAAGTTATTCGCTTTCGGATTGAGTGCGGTGACACCCACCTCTTTTCTCTGTTTGCGATCGAGACAATGGTAGTCATCTAAACAGATCACTGTCATAAACTCGGCCCCGAATAAATCGGTCAAACGACGTAAAAAAGTAGACTTCCCACAACCGGAGTCCCCAGCTACACCGATTAGAACCACGCGCTCTGGCTTATTGGCCATAGTTTCCCTCTAAATACACGACTAATTGTTAACCCATAGTAGTAATTAAACCAGACTCTGGATCCAGCAGCACCCCGCCGCCACAAATTTCTGCTGCTGACAGGTTCGGCAAGAGTCTCACGCTAGATTGACATCCTCGCCGCCGTAAAACGGACGGCGATTCCCAAACCTCACGATTTGGGTTTCTGCTTCTTTCCCTTGCGGGGTTCCGCACCTGCCTTAACAGATTTACTCTGTTCTGGTCTTATGGTCGCTCTACAGACTGAC
>NZ_JADBSZ010000054.1:0-18279 GCF_020246425.1 Microcystis sp. M079S1 | reverse complement strand
TTAAATGTATCTGGATACACCCCACACAAGCGTTTGAACTCTGTTGGCTTTAAAGTTTTTACTTGTTCGTAAGTCATCTTTCAATCTTAACTCTCGGACTATTTTATCCTATTTTGTCTAGACTTATGCAAGAGATCTATTGTAAGGAGACATTTGATAGAAGTCTTTAAATATATATTCTAAGGTGCGTTGACTTACTTTTAATTCTTGACAAATCGCTGGAATAGTCAGATCAGAACGCAGATTTTTTCTCATCATTTCTTCTGCTTTTTTGAGGATAGAGGTGCGTCTGATAGCGTTTTTAGGGATTTTAATATCTTTGGTTACTGCTAAAGTCAAAAGAAAATCTTTGACAATTTCTCCTTTTAATTTTTGACCGACAAAATTCAATCTTAATGCTTTTCTTTTCCCAGATATTTGTTGACGATCTAAATTAAATAGCATTTGATAAAGTTGATGACAAGATTGTTGGAGATGACGAATTTTTTCCGATGGGCAAATCACAATAGAAGAAGCGGAAGAATTTAAAAACTTTTTCGCTTCTGGTAACTCTAAAGTTTGGCACAATTGTTGCAGATAATTATCATGAACGTAAAGCTGAAAACGATTGGAAAAGGGATGTTGAAAAACGGAAATTTCTGATTTAGGGGGGATAATCCCAAGATAGTTATTTTCTAATGGATACAAATTTTGGAAGAAGACAGAATTCACATGAACAGGAATCGCAAAAACCCACATTTTAGAATGGATTACTCCCACAACATTCGTTAAACAATTACGTTGCGATAATTCTAACATCACTTCATCGATGATGATCCTTGAAAGATACCCTTCAAAATGATCACCACTGAGTTGTAAAGCATCTCCGTTGACAAATTCTCGATTCTGAAAATAGCGAGAAAAGTCACAAAAATATTCACTTTTAAAGGTTAATTCCTGAGAATTAATTAAAATATCGGTTTTATTATCAAAAATAAACATCTTATATATAACTATTTGGTTATTGAGTAAAATTAAACTTTTTTTGCCCATCAATTTAAAAACTTGCGTTTTTGGGATCATCTTAGCATAGAGGACTGAGTAGTATGAGTTACAGCAGAGTTGATTTGTTAATTTTGCCCATCAGTGTCATCCCAGTTAAATCTCTCACTTTTTTCCGTTATCAATTACTAAGGAGATTTCGATGGCTAAAGAATATATGCCCCTTGAAGATTGCTCTGGGTCTGCGGTAGTGGGTGGAGAAATCCCTCAATTACGTCCCCCGGCATTTTCTGATGACTCACAATATACCACATTTAGCTATACTTATTATCCAGATTCTTCGGTACTTGTTATGCAATCACAAATACCAGACTTGACGCATAAGGTTTTCAGGATAAGCAAAGAGTCCCTCGCATACTACCTACCGAAGAACGATTATCCAGGGGGATCAGAAATTTCCGAAGCTGTTACTCCTAATATTAGCACTCGTTTCTATGCGATCGAAGCAACTATTGATTTCTCCAAAGCTAAAGGGGACTTACAAGGTGTTCTGATGGCGCACGGCGGCTGTTTTGGTGGACATAGTTTCTACATCTATCAGGGAAAACTATGTTATGTCTATAACTGGTTAGGGCAACAACAGAAGATCACTTGTGATCTTCCTCGTCTCAGTAGCGAGATGACACTCAAAGTTGAATTTGCCAAACCAAAGATAATCTCCCCTTCCGATGAAAAGTTGGGTGACAGCACAATAGATAAGATGAAACTGTATATTAATAACATCGAACAAAATGTCGATATTATAAAAACTTTATCAAATCATACTCCTAACTTCCTAACTCAATATAAACACGAGATTCCTTACGAGTTTCAAGGTGCGAAGCTGCAAAGAATTATGATTACTATTACTAATGATAAGTAGTTGGACAAAAGTAAAGTTAACTGTGGGGTAAGGAGTCAGGAGCCGGTCGTCAGGAGTCAGTAAGAATTGCGGCAATTTACATTTCTTAAGATAGACAACAGAATTTATGTCCAACTACATATAGTGCGATAAATGATGATCAATTATGATCGATTAAGCACCTAAGCAAAATTAATTACACATCTAAGCCGCCGACATCGTCTTCATCATCAGGAATTGCTGGAACATTCAAGAAAACGGGTTTCTTTAAGAAACCCGTTTTCTGGTTTAAGTATCTGGATGGGCTAGAATATTCAGCGTTAATCAAGGAGGCCTCTTGATAAACTTACTAGGCGGATCCGATGGTAAAAAATTTTTTTTATGAGGGTGTAATATTGCCAAATGGAGATATTAAAACTAACTGGCAACTGACTCCTTTTATGAACCTCGTCGTCGTTACCAATTATATTTTTGGTTTCGTCCTCATCTTTTTTGGCAGTGATAGTGCGATCGCATATTGTGTAGAGAGTTTGTCGGGTGGGGAATGCCCACCCTACATTCAAGGTAAAATAGAGCCAAGGAAGTTACTAGAGAGAGAATGCTATTTTGCCAGCTATGAGCCAAACCCTACCTAAAACTGTTAATTTCGAGGAATTCGTCCCTTGGCTGCCTGAAAATTCGGGAGTGCGTTATGAGCTACACAAGGGAAATATTATTGAAATGGCACAACCCGCAGGAGAACACGAGGAAATCAAAGGATTTTTAACTGTTAAACTCAGTGGAATAATTGATAGACTGGGTCTTCCTTATTTAATTCCTAACCAAGCGATTGTCAGACCTGCTGGTAAAAATTCTGGTTATTTTCCTGATGTATTAGTGCTAAATCGAACCAAGCTCGCTCAGGAAAAATTATGGAAAAAAGAATCAATCCTTAGGGATGGTGCATCTATCCCTCTGATCATTGAAGTGGTATCGACTAACTGGCGTGATGATTACTACTTAAAATTTGCTGATTATGAAGAAATGGGTATTCCTGAATATTGGATTGTCGATTATGCAGCCTTGGGTGGGCGTAATTTTCTTGGCACTTCTAAACAACCGACCATCTCTGTTTGTCGCTTAGTTGAGGAAGAATATCAAATTCGGCAATTTCGAGACAGTGATCGCCTAATTTCTCAGACTTTCACGGAATTAAATCTCACTGTCAATCAGATTTTCTTAAGTCTGTAGGGTGTGCATCGTCCACCTTACTCTTTTCGCTTTTTTCTTCAGTTTGAGGGGTTGATTTTGCCACTTAAAATCGGCAATTATTGCCTTTATTTGCTCAATATGATGGGTTTTTAAGCCATTAAGCTCAATTTCTTTGATCGCTTTGGTGTTCATGTTCTCAAGGTCGTTACTAAGACAAGATACTAAACTAAGACGCATTTTAAATGAGAGAAATTTGGGGATCCCTATTTATTTTTTTAGTCTGTCCCATAATCGGTGGACTGCCTCTGATCGATTGGATAAATTATCTCGTAACTGGACGTAAATTATCCCAATTAGGTACTGGTAATATCGGTGTAACTGCCGCTTTTTACCATGGGGGTAAATTGGTGGGAATTTTGGCGGTAATTTCGGAAGCAGCCAAGGGAATTATCGTTATTTTCCTAACCCGTTTCTTTTTTACCACCGGCTCCACTTGGGAATTATTAGCTTTAATTGCCTTAGTCATGGGGCGCTATTGGTTAGGAAAAGGTGCGGGAACTACTAATGTTTTCTGGGGATTAATGGTTCACGATTTTGTCGCTGTTTTTCTCACCTCAATCATTAGTGGGATTAGCTTTACTATTTTTCGAGAAAAATCTACGGGTAGATTGGTAGGATTATTTTTATTAGCTTTAATTCTCACCTTGCGCCGTCCCCACGATTCAGGTTATATTATAACTGCCATTGCTTTAGCCTGTTTATTAGGGGCAATTTTTCAAAAAATCGCCGACGATTTAGACTTACCCGAAGCAAGTGTTAACAATGAATCAAAAACTATGTTTCGTTTTTTTCGTGGAGATCGATCGATCCGAACCCTTGATGACAATCTGACGGCTTTAAAAGTGGGACAAAAAGCCGCCACTTTAGCCTATCTTAAGCGTGCTGGTTATCCCATTCCTAGGGGTTGGGTTTTACCACCGGGGGATGATCCACAACCGTTAATAGAATCTCTTAATCCTGATATTAATCATCCCTTAGTCGTGCGCTCTTCCGCTATTGGAGAAGATAGTGAAACTGCTTCATCTGCGGGACAATATACTACAATTCTTAACGTTGTTGATCGAGAAAATTTAGCGGCGGCGATTTTAAGTTGCCAAACCTCCTATAATAGTCCTAATGCTGTTAATTATCGACTCGATCGAGGTCAAGAAAACACGGCCATGGCTGTGTTAATCCAAGAACAAATTCGAGGAGTTTTTTCAGGAGTTGCCTTCAGTCGTGATCCGATTAATCCTCTCAGTTTAGATGTAGTTATTGAAGCTTTACCCGGAGATGCCACCAGAGTTGTATCGGGAAGAATCACCCCCGAAAGTTATCGAGTTAATTTAGAAGAAAATATCATCATCGGAGCGGGAGATATTCCCCCAGCTATTATTCAACAGGTAGCTAATCTTTGTCGGCAATTAGAAAACCTTGATCATGGCATTCCCCAAGATATAGAATGGACTCATGACGGACGAAAATTATGGTTATTACAGTGCCGTCCTATCACTAATTTACAGCCAATTTGGACAAGAAAAATCGCAGCTGAAGTTATCCCCGGTGTGATTCGTCCTTTGCCTTGGTCAATTAATCGTCCTTTAACCTGTGGAGTTTGGGGAGATATTTTCCAGTTAGTTTTAGACAAAAAAGCCCTCGATTTGGACTTCAATGAAACAGCGACTTTACACTATCAAAGAGCCTATTTTAATGCTTCTTTGTTAGGCACAATTTTCCGTCGCATGGGATTACCTCCAGAAAGCTTAGAATTCCTGACCAAAGGAGCAAAGTTTACCAAACCACCGTTAACGGCAACCTTGGCTAATTCCCCTGGTTTATTAAAACTTTTAGGACGGGAATTACAGTTAGAAAAAGACTTTAGCCAAGATCAAAAAAACTATTTTATCCCGACGCTCAAAAAAATTAACGCTACTGCCCCAGAAGCTTTATCTTCAGGGGAGATTTTAGAGCAAATTGAGGAGATTTTAACCGTCTTAAAAAAAGCCACCTATTATAGTATTCTTGCCCCTCTTAGCTTTGCCTTGCGTCGCAGTATTTCGCAAGTACCTTTTGAGAGATTGGATAACTCCCAAGCACCAGAAATAGCCTCAATGCGATCGCTATCTGAACTGAGAAAAAATACGCTTGATCGAGATTTTGACTCAGCTTTTTCCCTCTGGTTAGAAACCTACGGTTATTTAAGCGAAGTGGGGACTGATATTTCCATACCGAGATGGCGAGAAAATCCCCAAGAGCTGCTACAACTCCCCTTAGATAGTCCGGGTAATAATAGCCATAAAAAAGTCAAATCTTCCCATACTGTCCAAAAAAGATTAAATATCAAAAACCAAGTGACTGAAATTTACTCCCGTCTTTTAGCTCACCTACGCTGGCATTTTCTCGCTTTAGAAACCCTCTGGTTACAGCAGCAAATATTATCGGAGACGGGAGATATATTTTATCTAAATTACTCAGAAGTTACCCAGTTGGGTCAGAATAATAAAATCGCCAATCTTAACCAGATTATCCGCCAGCGTCGCCAACAATTCCAAGAAAACTCTCAATTAACCGATATTCCCTACATCGTTTATGGACAACCCCCGAAAAGAGAATTTTTAGTTTCAAATTTAACTGCCAAAAAACGCTTACAGGGAATTGCCGCTAGTGGGGGGACAGTGGAGGGACGAGTCAAAATTATGCCAACCCTACAAAATCTAGAAATTGCCCCTAATACTATTCTCGTTATTCCCTATACTGACTCAGGATGGTCGCCTTTATTATCCCGGGCTGTGGGAATTATTGCCGAGGTGGGGGGACAATTATCCCATGGTGCTATTATTGCCAGAGAATACGGAATTCCGGCGGTTATGGATGTGCATAATGCCATGAAATTGTTAAAAGATGGTCAATTAATTCGTCTCGATGGCACTCAAGGAATTATTGAAATTCTCTAGGCATTAGGGGACAAGCTTTTCCCTATCTAGGGTTTGCGGCAAAAAGTTTTTCCTGGGGACAGGGTGTAGGGTGTAGGGTGTAGGGTGTAGGGTGTAGGGTGTGGGGAGTTTTCTCAGTTAACTGATAACTGATAACTGATAACTGATAACTGATAACTGACTTCTAACCCAATGTTGCTCAAAGATAAGCAAAAATTATCTATGAACTCCAAAAACTTGAGAATATTTAAATTAACATTTCGCAATATTTACAAATTCTTAAGAATTAATTGAGAAAGATTTTTATTTAACAACGATGTTACAATGGTTACAGCGATTTTACTGAATTTCATAGTGGGGTATTCTATGCTTTTTTGGGCAGCAACGGTTGAAACCCTTGCCACACCTAGAAGGTAATCCTCATTAAGACAGGTAAATGAGTCAATTTCACCCACAACGATGATCTTTTTTTTGTGTAGTTTTATTGCAAAAAAAAAGTTTTTTTGACAAAAAGCACAAAGTATGAATTAGGAAGTGGGGTAGTGGGGTAGTGGGGAAGTGGGTTGATGGGGTAGTGGGGTAGTGGGGTAGTTCGGAAGTTATCTGCTATTTTCCAATAAAAATCTTCTTTCGGCGCGAACAATTGCCTCTCTAGTGGCTAAAACTGCTTCTGTATCCACCGAAAGAGAAGTCACACCCCAAGCAATCAAATCATCGATAAGTTCAGGATACTCGACGATAGCCATGCCGCAAACCGAACAGGGAATCTGTAAAACTTTTGCTTGAGTGATAATTTGTTTTAAAGCCGCTCTGACTGCGGGATGACGGGCGTTAAAATATTCTGAGAAATGTTCTCGATCGCTACCTAAAAGTAATTGAGTTAAATCATTAGTACCAATAGCGATTAATTGTACCCCCGCTTGCACATAATCCCCCAATTGAAAGATTACCCCCGGTACTTCCACCATTATCCCCAATTGGAAAGAAGGGACTTGAGTGAGTAAAGCCGATTGTACCCGTTGCCGGCAAAAAATAAATTCTTCAACCCCGCGGACAAAGGGAAGCAGTAAATTAATATTGGTGGCGCTGGTGGTTTGTACCCGTCGTAAAGCTTGCAATTCCAGATCGAATAGAGTCGGATCTAATATATAACCATGGGTTCCCCGACTGTCTTGAGCCGAATGTTGAGCATCAAAAGAACGGTAAAATAAAGGCTTAGGCTGGATACTAAGGGCAAATTGTGCGATTAAATCACTTAATCTCTCGATCAATGCTTCTTGATGCTCTGGTGTTAACCATTCTTCTAGATTACGCTGAGAAAGTAACTCTAAGATCATCCATTCTGAGCGCAATAAACCAATCCCATCAATAGGCAGCTCTTGGATTCTCGCAATACTTTCAGTTTGACTGAGATTAACCATCAAACGGGTAGCAATTGCCGTCCCGTCGGTTTCTCTGGGTGGAGGTGGGGGTAAGGAAATCTGTTCCTGAGATGCTAGAGAAATAATTCCCCTCGTACCATCTACTAAAATTATCTCCCCTGAGCGGATAATTTCCGTGGCATTTTTCACCCCGACAACGGCAGGAATGGCTAATTCCCGGGCTAAAATGGCTCCATGGCTAGTTAATCCCCCCTGTTCCGTGATCATTGCTCGAATTTGGCGTAAATGGGGCAGTTTTTTCGGAGGTAAATTAGTAGTAACCAGAATGCAATCCTGAAAATTTGCCTCTGGGGAGTCGAAATTGCTGATCACTTTTGCCACTCCCGATGCCAACCCCGGGGATGCCCCTAATCCTCTTAAGGGATAATGGGAGGTAGTAGCGGTGATTTCCTGACTGTGACAGTTAAGAATATAAATTTGACCATCCAGCATCATCAGCCATTCTATGCTGGTTAACGTCGGTTTTTCCGTCAGCAGAAATTGAACCAGTTGACAAAGGCGATCGAGGGCGAAATTATCTAAACAGTAGCTTTCCTGTAAACTGGGTGCTAATAATTGTGGCGCGAGCAGATTACTGTCACTATTGAGATAATAAGCGCGGGATTTATTGCCTAATTGCCGACTGCGTAATTGACCGGAGCGATCGATAATGTAGGTATCCGGTGCCACTTCTCCATTAACTAAACTGTGTCCTAACCCCCAAACTGCCTGAATTTTCCAGTTATCGTCATTAATCAACACATTTCCCGCACAATTGGCCGGTAATAACGGTTGTACCAGTAAAGATAATTGAATGTTTTCTAAACCAATTCCCATTTTTCGCCAATAAAATAGACTTCTGGCGGTGAATAACTCCGCCCAAGCTTGTTTTAGGGCATTTTCTAGATTATCTGCTTTAATTCCACTGATTGGGGCGGAAAATAAACCGAGAGTTCGCCGAGCCAGATTAGCTGGTAGGGAAAAGCGCCATACTAGGGTAGCCATGGATAATTGTGCCACGGCCGCCTCTAGTTCTTCTAACCAGAGAGGAGGAATTTGCGCTTGTAAAATGGCGCGCCGACTCTCTTTGGCGACTAATTGCAGAGCTTTGGCGTTATCTACGTCTAAATAGAGGGAAGATTGCGGAAAATCAGTCAAGAAAGAGTCAGCATTGTTGATAGTTTCCAAAAATTCCGCAAAAATGCGGTTAAAAATGGCAAATCCCCCGATAATTGGGTATCCTCGCTGGTGTAATTCACTGGCAATAAAAGCTTTTTCCCCCACCAGGGGGCGATCAGAAGCACTAATGCGATCGAGCCAGCAGAGAATGGTCACGGGATTTGTTAAGAATGGTGAAAGGATTCTAAAATAATCTAGGTGATTTTTGTAACTTTTTAGTTCTATCTGCTAGTTTAACTCACCGTCACTATCTTGAGGATGATCTGGGAAGTGGGGAAGTGGGGAAGTGGGGTGTAGGGTGTAGGGTGTGGGGTGTAGGGTGTGGGGCGTAGGGTGTGGGAAGAATAAATAAAAATAATCTCCTGTCTCCTGACTCCTATCTCCTGACTCCTATCTCCTGTCTCCTGACTACTGACTCCTGACGACCGGCTCCTGATAGCTGATAAGATAGGATTCGGACAATATTCGATCGCTGCGAGAAATTGATGGACACACCTGCGAAAGTTTTGTTAGTGGATGACGAACCGGGGGTTCGTGAATCTGTGCAAGCATATCTACAGTACGGGGATGACTTCGAGGTAAGAACTGCTAGTAATGCTAACGAAGCCTGGGATTTACTCAATCAAGAAATTCCGGAATTAGTCATCTCCGATATTATGATGCCGCAGGTGGATGGCTATCAGTTTCTGAAGAAATTGCGCGAAGATGCTCGTTTTCAGACAATTCCCGTGGTTTTTCTCACTGCTAGGGGGATGACGAGCGATCGCATTCAGGGTTATAATGCCGGTTGTGATGCTTATCTATCCAAACCTTTCGATCCCGAAGAATTAGAAGCATTAATCAAGTCTTTAATCGAGCGCCGTCGTCAATCCCTGCAAGCCACCAGCGAAAACGCTAGATTAGAAGAAATTGCCCGAGATATCCGGGAATTAAAACAGCAGGTGGGACAACAGAACACTTTTACTACTACTCCCCCCCCGATTAAAATTGACCTTACCCCCCGGGAACAAAGCGTTTTAGATTTAGTAGCGGAGGGATTGATGAATAAAGAAATTGCCAGTCGTCTAGAAACCAGCGTCAGAAACGTAGAAAAATACGTCAGTCGCTTATTTAGCAAGACTGGTACTAATAGTCGCACGGAATTGGTACGTTTTGCCCTAAAACACGGTTTAACCAGTTAATATGGCAGCTAAGGACAAAGTAGCGGGCAACTCTCTTCTTAGAAATATCCCTTGGGGAAAAAGGCAGGTCAAATTTTTCAATAACTGGCGATGACAAGCAACTGAATTACCGATGGAAAAACAACTTTTGCAGCGAATCACCCTCGATTTGAATATATGTCACGGCAAACCTTGCCTTCGAGGATTGCGTTATCCTGTTGAATTTATCCTAGAATTACTTAGTTCTGGCATGAGTATGGAAGATATTTTAGCCGACTACGATGATTTGGAAAGGGAGGATATTCTAGCGGTGTTACTGTTTGCCACTCGGTTGACTCAGGTAAAAAGCATCTACCAAATTGCACCATGAAGTTTCAGGGAATAGTTATCAAAAGTATATTTACTAATTAACCAAAATACCAGTGAAACTAGCTCAAGCTCAGACGATATTAACAGACACTTTAACCGTATTTTGGGGAGAATGGCTAGATTTACGGGCGAGAGTCCTTCAGATCGCCGCCACAGGTTTAGTTTCTCCCCTAATCTATATTATCGGTTTCGGGTTGGGGTTGGGAAGCGCCCTCGATCGCTCGATGAAACCCTCGCTCGGCGATTCCTATCTAGAATTTATTTTACCCGGAATGGTGGCCTTGTCCTCAATGGCGATCAGTTTCGGGGGAACCACCTTTTCCATCTGTGGCGATCGCTTATTTAGTAAAACCTTCGAGGAATTATTATTACTTCCCGTCCATCCCCTCTCATTATTTTTAGGCAAAGTTTTCGCGGGAATTTTGCGCGGTGTAATGACTTCTGCATCAGTGATTCTCGTTGCTATCTTATTTACAGGAAAATTTGCCAGTTTTCTCAATCCCCTCTTTTTATTAGTTTTAATCTTAAATTGTGCCGTCTTTGCCGGTTTAGGGGCAATTGTCGGATTGCGAGTTACATCCCTCGAAAGTGTCAGTCTGTATAATAACTTTTTAATCGTGCCGATGTCTTTTTTAGGAGCAACTTTTTTCGATCCCCAAACCTTACCCTGGCCATTAAAAATTATTGTTTATTCCTTGCCCCTCACCTATGCTAGTCTGGGATTAAGAGCCGCAGCCTACGATATAAATCAATTTCCTTGGTTCGCTATCCCCATTTTATTAATCGTCGCTATTCTTCTCTCGATTGTCGGTGCTTATCAATTCTCCCATCAACGGGATTGAATCAGTTATCAGTAATCAGTAATCAGTTATCAGATTTTAGTTTTCAGTGAATAGTATTAAGTGGCAAGTTTTGAGCTTTATTTTCATGGATTACTGTTTGATTTTTACTGATAAAAGCAAAAAGCTCCTGACTCCTATCTCCTGACTCCTTTTTCCCTTGAATAAATATATCCTTTTCTATAAACCCTACGATGTATTATGTCAGTTTACTGATGAAAATGGTCGCTCGACTTTAAAAGATTATATTCCCATCCCGAATATCTATTCTGTCGGTCGTTTAGATAGGGACAGCGAGGGATTATTATTACTCACAGATAACGGTCAATTACAGCATCGTTTGGGTCATCGTCAATTTGCTCATCCGCGTACCTATTGGGTACAAGTCGAAAGAATTCCAGACCTAAACGCTTTAGAAAAATTGCGTCAAGGTCTTCCTATTCAGGATTATCGCACTCGACCAGCAATAGTTAATTTACTAGATTTTGAACCAGATTTACCACCCAGAGAGCCACCGATTCGTTATCGAAAATCTGTCCCCACCGCTTGGTTAGAAATTACCTTAACTGAGGGGAGAAATCGTCAGGTAAGACGGATGACGGCTGCCGTTGGTTATCCCACTTTAAGATTAATTAGAACAGCCATTACTATTGACAAAAACAATAAATTATGCTTAACAGGATTACAACCCGGTCAATGGCGAGAAGTGACTGAAAAAGAGAGAAAAGCCTTAGAAAGGTTATAATTTCTGTAAGCAACCTTGATAAGTGGGTGGGTGGAATTAAATATAAGATGAACGTAGGTTGGGTTGAAGCATGAAACCCAACGCCTGCATGGGTTACGCTACCGCTAACCCATCCTACAAATAATTCTGCCTCCCTACTTAACCAAAGTTGAATGTATAGTTTGGGACTTGATCAAATTACCCACAATTATCTATAATCGTGAATATTAAACCTAAAGACAAATATGAAAGTTAAAATTAAAAATCTTGGCATTTTAAAACAGGCAGAATTAAGTCTAGGCAACCTCACAATTATCTGTGGTGGTAATAATACAGGTAAAACTTATGCTACATATTCTTTATTTGGTTTTTTAGACACTTGGCGACAACTATTAAAGGGACCAACATTTAGCCTCAAAGAAAAAGTTGATCAACTACTTTCTGATGGTGTAATTAGTCTCGATCTACAGGAGTATGTTCAACAGTGTGAAAGTATTCTTACTACAGGTTGTCAAAGATATATTCGACAAATACCTGAAGTTTTTGCGGCCAACGAGGAGAGGTTTAAAAATGTTGATTTTCAGATAGAATTAAATTTTGACAATATTCAATTTCAAAATAAGTATGAAAAGAAAATTAGTACAGCAACATGGGAAATTATCTCGATTAGCAAACCTGAAAATGACCCTTATTTATCCATCACATTATTAACAGAAACAGAAAAAATAAATCTGCCAGTGCATTTTCTTGAAGACATCATTTATAACATTATACAAGATATAATTTTCTCTCAGTTTTTTCCTAGGCCATTTATTGCCAGTGCAGAAAGGACAGGAGCGGCAATTTTTCGCAAAGAGTTAAATTTTGCTCGTAATCGTTTACTGGAAGAAATTAGCAAAAATAGCAATTTTAATCCTAGGGAACTGTTATTTAATGTTTCTAGGGATTATGCGCTACCGGTCAAAAAAAATGTAGATTTTACTAGACAAATAGAAACAATTGTCAAAAAAACTAGCTTTATCGCCGAAAATCATCTCAGTATTTTAGAAGATTTTGCTGATATTATTGGTGGTCAGTATATGATTACTAACAATGATGAACTTTATTACATTCCTAAAGTAAAAAGACAAGGAAAAAGACTTAGACTATCGATGGATGAAAGTTCTAGTGCTGTACGTTCTCTTTTAGACATTGGCTTTTATTTAAGACACGAAGCTCGCATCGGAGATTTGTTGATAGTAGATGAACCTGAATTAAATCTCCATCCAGAAAATCAACGCCGTATCGCTAAACTTTTCGCTCGACTGATCAACATTGGTATTAAAGTTTTTATTACTACTCACAGTGATTATATTATCAAAGAAATAAACACATTAATTATGCTCAACCATGATCAACCACACCTGAAACAAATTGCCGCAGAAGAAGGCTATAGACAAGAGGAATTATTATCGGCTAATCAAGTTAAAGTATATATTGCTGAAGAAGATTCAAAGATGTTAAAAGGACAAAAAAGAAAAACTAAATTTCACACTTTAAACCCCGCTAAAATTGATCCACAAATGGGTATTGAAGCGCGTAGTTTTGATACTACTATCGAAAATATGAATCGTATTCAAACGGCTATTATTTGGGGTGAGGAGTAATGTCTGATATTGCTATCCTCAAAGAAATGATTAGCAAGTGTGCGATAGTAGAGTTAGAGTATAAAAAAGAATACAAACGAGATAGTTATTTACTGAAACTGACAGAAAATCAAGATAACTATTCGTTTGTGATTAGTTGAATGCCTGAACCCGATCGAGTTATTGTGATCAAGCTAGATGAGTTTTTTGATGTCCGCACAATTTTTACTGGTAGTAAAGGTGAGTGTAAGCGTGCAGATTTTATAATTATCGCTAATACCACTTCTGAAAAAGTTATCCTTTGTCTGGAAATGAAGAAAAGCAGAGATTCTAATTCATCGATAATTAAACAATTAAAAGGAGCCAAATGCTTTGTCTCCTATTGTCGTGAAATCGGACGCTTATTTTGGAATCAACCCGATTTTCTTCAGGACTATCAATATCGCTTTGTTAGTATTAAAAATATCAGTATTTCTAAAACAACCACCAGCAGCCGTAAATCCTCTCAAAAAAATGAGATTCATGATCAACCAGAAAAAATGTTAAAAATTTCCGCTCAAGCGAAGCACTTTCAAGAATTAATTTAGTCCTATAGCTTGACATTATGACCGATTTAATCTCGATCGAATAACGATCTTTTGCCGAGAGTGCCAAAAGAGCCTTATCGATGCTCATTTTTAAAAACTTCAAACACCTGCCGGCTGAAATATTTTAACTTATCAGCCACCTTAGGAGAGGGTTGATAATTGCCGACTAATTGCCAATTTTCCACCGTAGATAGTCGCCAAGCAGTTCCTTGATGGTTAAAAGCCTGCATTTCTAAGCCAATCAAACGCTGATGCTGATCCTCGCTATCGAGATGAAAACGAATTTGTACCAGAATACTGCGCCCTTGAATTCTGGGACTCCAACCGGGAAAATGGAAAGCGATATCGATCGAGTCGGGATCCGTTAACTCCCTTGTGTGGGGATCATTGCGCCAAGGTTTCAGATCTGCCTTTGCATCGGGGAATTGTTGTTTAAACAGGTTGACGAGTGTGGCGATCTTCGCCGTTAATTCTAATCCTTTTGCCTGTTCCGACGCATTCATGCTCACCTCTGATAATTGCTTATAAAGTAACTATTTATACAGTTTAGCCCTGCTTTTTGCGACTATTGGAACAATTATAACGATATTTTCTCGATCGAGTCCAAAATGCCGCACCTGTCAATCCAGATAGCCGCTGCCAAAAAGACAAAATCAAAACTACACTAGAAAATAGGATAATCGACAGGAACAGTATTTTCTATGAATCCCCAAGAGTCTCTATTACAATCGATCGAAAAATTAGGCTATCGGGTTACGGTGGGTGATGTGGCGGCAAAATCAGGTTTAGAGATTAACGCTGCACAACAGGGATTATTAGCTTTAGCTGCGGAAGCGGGGGGACATTTACAGGTAGCAGATACGGGGGAGATTATCTATCTTTTCCCCGAAAATTTTCGGTCGATTCTTCTGAATAAATATTGGCAATTGCAGTTAAAAGCTTTCGGGAGTAAAATCTGGAAAGTAGTTTTTTATGTTATTCGCATTTCCTTCGGCATTGTTTTAATTATTTCGATTTTAATCCTCTTGCTGGCTATCCTAGCGATCCTGATCGGCTTAATGTTTAAAGATAGTGACTCGGATAACAATTCTGGAAATAACAACATTAATATTAACTTCTTTCCCACTGACTTTTTCTGGATTTTTTATCCCGATTTTGGTAATAACTACTACGAAAAAAGAGATCGGGAAGTTAAGGCAGAAAAACCCCCTAGTAAGATGAATTTTCTCGAGGCAGTTTTTTCTTTTCTTTTTGGCGATGGCGATCCTAATTTTAATTTAGAGGAGAGACGCTGGCAAACTATCGGTAAAGTAATTCAAAATAATCGTGGCTCGATTGTCGCTCCACAAATTGCCCCCTATCTCGATAGTATTACCCCTAGTCAGGAGGAGACAGAAGACTATATACTCCCAGTTTTAACTCGCTTTAATGGGTTGCCCCAAGTGTCCGATCGAGGCGATATTATCTATTATTTTCCCGATCTACAGGTGACAACCAAAGAGAGAAAAGTACAAGCAGTTTACCCCTATCTAAGGGAAAAACGCTGGAAGTTTAGCGAAGCGGATAGCGGTCAAATTATCTTAGCTTTAGGTTTAGGGGGGGTTAACTTTATCCTCGCTTTAGTTTTAGGATTTTTGCTCAACAGTGATAGTGTCGATTTGAGCGGTTCTCTGGGGTCGATAGTCACAGGTATCTACGGTTTTCTCCTCAGTTATGCCGCTGCTTTTTTGGGGATTCCCCTCGGTCGTTATTTCTTTTTACAGTGGAGAAATAAGCGGGTTAATCAACGCAATCAACAGCGAGAAAAAAGAGCAGATTTATTAGCACAAAATAATCCTGAATTAGAGCAAAAAATTGCCTACTCTCGTCAATTTGCCGACCAAAAAGTGATTAGGGATGCTGATATTAGTTATTCTACCGATCAAGACTATCTCGAACAAGAGAGCGAGCGCTCGGATAAAATCGATCGAGAATGGCAAAAACGCTTAGAATCCCCCGATTAAGTAGCTGGTTATAATTAAATTAAAAATGGATTTTGCCTTTAATCCCCCCTTGATCCCCCCTTGATAAGGTAGGGTTGATTCATGAATCAACCCTACCCTTGATAACGGGGGTGTCTGATAATTTTTAACGCCTACCTACTTAATCGCTTTTGCTGTGTGGGAGGTCATTCTGTTATTCTGACTTGAAAGTGGGAAGTGGGAAGTGGGAAGTGGGAAGAAAAAAGCTGTCTCCTGAATCCTGAATCCTGAATCCTGAATCCTGACGACCGACTCCTAACCCCACCAACAAACTTTTTGCCGCAAACCCTAACTTAAACGATCGAGAGTGCGATACTGAATTGCTTCGGCAACGTGGGAACTTTTCAGCATTTCACTATCTCCTAAATCGGCAATGGTGCGGGCAACTTTGAGAATGCGATCCATTGCTCGGGCCGATAAACCCAATTTTCGGATTGCCCCTTCTAAAATATGGCGACTGCTATGATCAAGAGCGCAAAAACCCCGCAAATGCTCGGAATTCATCTCCGCATTAGAGCGAATCCCCGTATTCTGAAAGCGATCGCTGGCCTTTTGTCTGGCCCTTTCTACCCGTTGCCGCACCTGCTCAGAAGCTTCTCCCCGACTCTCTTGGGTCATTTCTTCTGGTTTCAGGCGATTTACCGTCACTTGTAGGTCAATACGGTCTAAAAGCGGCCCCGATAATTTCGCCCAATATTGTTCCCGTTGTCGCGGGGAACAGCTGCAGGGTTGCACCGAATCGCCGTAATAACCACAGGGACAGGGATTGGTACTGGCCACTAGGGTAAAACGGGCCGGAAAAGCGACAGAAAGACGAGTGCGAGAAATGCTCACATAACCATCCTCTAGGGGTTGTCGGAGATATTCCAAGACACTGCGCTTAAATTCCGTTAATTCGTCCAAAAATAAAATACCACGGTGGGAAAGGGAGATTTCCCCCGGTCGGGGATAAGTGCCACCTCCCACCAGTGCCGCTCCGGAAGCGGAGTGATGGGGACTGCGAAAAGGACGCTCGCGCACCAGGGAACCTCGATCCTTCAGTAATCCGGCGACGGAATGAATCTGGGAGACTTCTAGGGATTCGGCAAAGGTAAGCTGGGGCAGAATTCCGGGTAAACGTCGCGCTAACATGGTTTTACCGCTGCCAGGGGGCCCGACAAAAATTAGGTTATGACCTCCAGCTGCGGCAATTTCCAGGGCCCGACGACCAATTGCTTGACCTTTGACATCCTTGAGATCGGGGAGATTTACCCGCGATCGCCCAAATTCCTCGGCAGCGTTAAAAGTCATCGGTGAATAGCGATCGGGTTCATTTAAGAAATTTACCACTTCCGATAGATGACGAAACCCATACACTTGTACGCCTTTGACCACGGCCGCTTCTTTGGCATTATCGGCGGGAACCACTAAACCCTTAATCCCCATTTTTTCGGCGGCGGCAGCAATGGGTAAAACCCCCGCCACGGGACGCAAACTACCATCGAGGGATAATTCACCTAAAAAGAGAAAATCCCCCAATAAACCGGCTTCTACCTGTTCGGAAGCCCCTAAAATGCCGATACTAATCGGTAAATCATAAATCGGCCCCTCTTTGCGGATATCGGCGGGACTTAAATTGATGACAATTTTGCGGATGGGAAAGGCAAATCCGGCATTTTTTAGGGAAGCTTTTACCCTTTCTTTCGACTCCTGCACGGCGGTATCGGGTAAACCCACCACGGCAATTCCGGGTAATCCCCCCGATACATCCACCTCTACCCCGATTTTAATGGCATCGATGCCGATAATTGCCGCACTCCAAACCCTTGCTAACATTTTGGCTCAAGTAAAAATAAAGTGAGTTCTTAGAAAAATGAAACAGGATGTTCGGCTAGTTTTCCGCATAAAAATGATTTTATCTGGGAATTTACCAGGAAAATCACCGTATTTCTGGGGATAACCTAACCAGAAAAGCTGAGAGCTTAATGGTATAGTTAAAAAAAAGCAATTTGTCTATGAGCGAGACTATTTTTAGCAAAATTATCCGTAAAGAAATTCCTGCCTCGATCGTTTATGAAGATGATCTGGCTCTCGCTTTTCGAGATGTTAATCCCCAAGCACCCACCCATATACTCATTATCCCCAAAAAACCGATTCCGAAACTAGAGGAAGCCAGCGACAGCGATCAAGATTTATTGGGACATTTGTTACTAACTGTTAAAAAGGTGGCCGCCGAAGCTAAATTAAGTCAAGGTTATCGAGTGGTGATCAATAATGGGGAACATGGGGGTCAAACCGTCGCTCATCTTCATGTCCATCTCTTAGGCGAT